>NZ_JBSXOQ010000063.1:0-21000 GCF_056859495.1 Sphingobium sp. L-44
GTGTTGAAGACCCGGTCTTTGCAGTGATGGCGCGGTTCTGATTCACTGGCGTTGTCGTTAGGCGACGGGCTGATGATGGGTGATCGGACGGTGATGCAGGAGGTGCTGTTTTACAGGTTCAGCCTGGAAGATCATGTTCCCCAGAGCCATCTGTTGCGGGCTGTGGATCGCTTCGTTGATCTGGACGGGATCCGGGAGAAGCTGCGGCTATTCTATAGCGAGACAGGCCGGCCCTCGATCGATCCTGAACTGATGATCCGGATGCTACTGTTTGGGAATCCGGTCTGAGCGGCGGCTGTGCGAGGAAGTGCATCTCAATCTGGCCTATCGCTGGTTCTGCCGCCTCGGTCTCGACGGATCCGTGCCCGATCGCTCAACATTCTCGAAGAACCGGCACGGCCGCTTCCGGGACAGTGATCTGTTACGGCAGCTGTTCGAGATGACCGTCTCGCGTTGCATCCAGGAAGGACTGGTCGGTGGCGAAGGCTTTGCCGTGGACGCCAGTCTGATCAAGGCCGACGCCAATCGCCAGCGCGGCGTTCCCGGCGCAGAGGGGCTCGCGCCGGATATCGTCAATCATGCTGTTCGGGAGTATCTGGAGGTGCTCGACGAGGTGGCCTTCGGAGCGGCGTCGCCCGTCACGGCCAAATATCAGTCGTCGGCTGATCCAGCGGCACGCTGGACGGGCGCCCATGGTGGGCAGGCTTTCTTCGCCTACAGCACCAACTACCTCATCGATCTGGCTAATGCCGTGATCGTCGATGTGGAGGTCAGCACCGCCATCCGTCAGGCTGAGGTGGCAGCGCAGTGAACGATGATCGACAGGACACTGGAGCGCTCCGGCATCTGGCCCCAGCGGTTAGCTGCCGATACCGGCTATGGCGATGCGGCTAATCTTGCCTGGCTCGTCCATGAGCGCGGCATTGAGCCGCATATCCCCGTCTTCGACCATGCAAGCCGCAGGACCGGCAGCTTCCAGCACACCGCGTTCCGCTATGACCACCGGAACGATCTCTATGTCTGTCCCGGCGGCAAGCACCTCGTCCAGCATCTCAGGGACTATGTCAGCCCACGGCCCGGCGTCGATAAGGATGGTTTCATGCGCTACCGCGCCAGTCAGCATGACTGCCAATCCTGCGCCCTCAAGCCCCAATGCTGTCCCCGACCAATGCCTATGTCACATCCCGGCGCGAGCGAAAGGAGGTCGAGAATGCTGTTTGCCTATCTCAAGCGTATTCTGAAGCTCGATCGCTTGCGCCTACGAGGACCAAATAGCGCAAAAAATGAGTTTCACTTAGCAGCCACAGCCCAGAACCTACGCAAGCTCGCGAAACTCATCCCGATCCAGTCGGCTATTGCCCCAGCGTGACACCGGGAACCGACTTCGTCCCAACGTCAGAAACTGGTAATCACCGACTTCTTCAACACTATCGGTCGTGAGCCGCCAAAGCCCAGCATCAATGACGGAAATCGATAGCCGTTAGACTGCCTGAAACGCGTCGCCCGGCCTCCCGAACCCCGGATCAGTTCTTGCGCTGCGGCACGGTGAAGGTGCCCGACACGCGGCCGCTGGGGCTGGTCGATGTGCCGGCGCCGCCGGTCGATCGGCCGTCGACCGTGGTGCGGCCGCTGTTGAGGTCCATCACCAGCCGTCCGCCGGTCAGGCGGTTGACGCCCTGGGTCAGCGAGACATTGCCGACCATGGTGATCAGCTTGGCATTGAGGTCATAGATGGCGACATTGCCGCGCGCGGTCTGGTCGGCCTTGGTGATGACGACATTGCCCGATGCGTCGATGCGCTGGATTTCCACGCCATTGCCGGTGTTGGCCGCGCCGTTGGGCTGCTGCTTGTAGGCGACGGTCATGCGGGCGGCGTTCAGCGTCATGCCGGCCTGCGTCACCTCGACATTGCCCGATACCACCACCCGGTCGGCGCGGTCCTGCACCTCGATCCGGTCGGCGGTGAAGTTCACCGGCGCATTGCTGTCATGATTTTTGAACACCTGCGCATCGGCGCCGGCGTAGAGGAGGCCGGTCGCGCCCAGCGCAACGGTCGACAGCAGGATGAGGGTGCGTTTCATCACTTTTGCCCTTTGAGGCCATTTTGTTCGATGCGCAAGGTCGCCCGGCCGTTGAGCGTGACCGTGCGTGCATTCATGTCCGCTTCCAGATGGTCGCCGCTGAACGTGCCGATCGGGATGCGCCCGTCGACCCGGCCCGCGCTCTTCATCCGTCGCGTCTGCAAATCGATGCCGACGTCGCGGGTGACCAGCCGATATCCGCCGGCCGCCTCGAACTGGACCGGGCCGACGATCGCGACTCGCTCGGTCTCCATGTCGTAACGGCCCTTCTGCGCGTTCAGCACCGCCGGCCCTTCGGGCAGCAGGATGCGTGCGGCCATGTCGTTCAGGTCGACGATCGGCTCGCGTGAGCTTTTCTGCACGGCCGAACCGGCCCGCAGCGAGAAGGGCTGGCCCTTGCTGTCCTGCCCGCGATACAGCGCCTCGGACACGCGCATCCGCTCCTTCGCCACCTCGACCTTGTTCTTGTCGAGCACGAAGCTGACCTTGTCGCCGCCGGTGAAGGGCGCCATGGCCAGCAGGGCGGTCAGCACGCCGACCGCCACCGGCAGATAATTTTTGAGCAGGCGCACCAGCTTGTCATGGCTGCCACCCGGCCGGGCCCAATGGCGGCGGACGTTGCGCTGTTGCTCGGCCTGGATGGACATGTCTGCCTGTCGCTTACATGTGCGAGAAGATGTCGTTCTCGGGCCAGCCCGCCAGGTCCAGCGCCGCGCGATGGGGCAGGAAGTCGAAACAGGCCTGGGCCAGTTCCATCCGCCCTTCGCGGGTCAGGCGCTTGTCCAGTTCGGTCTTCAGCTGGTGCAGGAAGCGCACGTCGGACGCGGCATAATCCTTCTGCGCGTCGGACAGGTTCGGGCCGCCCCAGTCGCTCGACTGCTGCTGCTTGCTGATGTCCTGGCCCAGCAGTTCGCGGACCAGTTCCTTCAGGCCGTGGCGGTCGGTATAGGTGCGCACCAGCTTCGACGCGATCTTGGTGCAATAGACGGGGGCTGCCACCACGCCCAGATAATGCTGGATCGCGGCGATATCGAATCGGCCGAAATGATAGATCTTGATCCGTTCCGGATCGGCCAGCACCGCCTTCAGGTTCGGCGCGGCATAATCGCTGCCGGGGTTGAAGCGGACCAGATGCTCATCGCCCTTGCCGTCGCTGATCTGGACGACGCACAGGCGATCGCGCGGGGTGATGAGCCCCATGGTTTCGGTATCGACGGCGATCGGGCCGGGGGCAAGGACGCCCTCGGGCAGATCTTCTTCATGGAAATGGACGGTCATGACTTTTCCCTCTATGGGGAAACGGGCCATATCGCAATCAAGGCTTTGGCAGATAGGGCCTGTAAATCGGCGCTGCGGGCGCTCTTTTTGCCCGATATGCGAAATCATTCGCGCTGCCCGGAAAACTTGATATAGTGATTCCCAAACCGCGACTTTGCGGTGGATTGTGCATGTCATTCGCCCGACATGTTTGTCCAATGTGTCTTGGGGCGAAGCGAAAGTGACTAACAGGGCATGAGTTTTGACAGAGGGCGCCGCGGCGGGCGCGGCAAGGACAAGCGCGACGGTTTCGGCGACGACAATTTCTACGACCAGGGCAGCGGCGGCGGCTTCGGCGGCGGTGGCTTTGGTGACCGCGGCGGCTTTGGTGGCGGCTTCGGCGGTGGTGATCGTGGTCGTGGTGGCTTCGGCGGTGGTGATCGCGGTGGCTTCGGCGGCGGCGGCGGTGGTTTCGGCGGCGGTGGCCGCGGTGGCTTCGGCGGCGGCGGTGGCGGCTTTGGTGGCGGCGGCGGCGGTGGTCGCGGCATGCCGGCCCAGGTTGTTGGCGAAGGCAAGGGTGTCGTCAAGTTCTTCAACGGCCAGAAGGGTTTCGGCTTCATCGTTCGTGACGATGGCGGCGAAGACGTGTTCGTTCACATCAGCGCGGTCGAGCAGGCCGGCCTGACCGGTCTGGCCGAAGGTCAGCCGCTCGGCTTCACCCTGGTGGATCGTGGTGGCAAGGTGTCGGCGACCGATCTGGTCATCGACGGCGAACCGCTCCCCGTGACCGATCGTGCGCCGCCGCGTGAACCGCGCGAACCCCGCGCCGGTGGTTTCGGTGGTGCAGAGCGTGGCCCGCAGCGTCAGCTGACCGGCGAACGCGCCAGCGGCACGGTCAAGTTCTTCAACGCCATGAAGGGCTTCGGCTTCATCCAGCGTGATGACGGCCAGCCGGACGCTTTCGTCCACATCAGCGCTGTCGAACGCGCCGGCATGGGCGCCCTGAACGAGGGGGACCGTCTGGACTTCGAACTGGAAGTCGATCGTCGCGGCAAGTACGCGGCCGTCAATCTCCAGTCCAAGGCCGACTGATCGGCCGTCGCCCGTTCGCCGTACGGGCGACGTGACAGGAATATCGAAGGGGGTCGCCTGCCCGGCGGCCCCTTTTTCGTGTCTGCCGTTCATCTCGATCAGCCGACATGTCGCCATATATCGTCAAAGCGATGCGCCGTGATGCGGTGCATGGATCGTGAATATCGATGGAAGCGTTCGATGATATTTGGATCAAAATTGCCGTAAATTCGGCGCTTATGTGCAATTGATCAACATGTTGATCTGCATATTTTCCTGATAATTATTCGCCAATTCGATCGATTGGGCGAATTTGCCTGGCCATTAGCCTCGGATCATAATCGTCCCGAATGGAATGAGCCTTGCGGCATTGTCGACAAGGCCTGAGCCAATGGGAGGATGATATGAAGCAGGCCCTGATCGGCCGTCTGCTGGCGACTGTCGCTGCCGGCCCGGCCCTGATGCTCGCAACCGCACAGGCGCAGGATAGCGCCGCACCCGTGCCCCAGGCTGACGCCGGGGCAGGGGAGATCATCGTCACCGCCCGCAAGCGTGACGAGCGGCTGATCGATGTGCCGGTTGCCGTCTCGGCCCTCTCGACCGACCAGATCGAACGCTATGCCACCACCAGCTTCCAGGCGATCAGCCAGCAGGTGCCGCAACTGGTCATCGCCGAATCGCAGAATCAGGTCGGCGGCTCGATCAACCTGCGCGGTATCGGCGCCGGCATCTCCAACCCCTCGACCGAAACCGCCGTGACCCTGAATTTCGACGGCGTGCCGATCAGCTATGGCAATGCCATCCGCCTCGGCCAGATCGACCTTGGCCGGGTCGAGGTGCTGAAGGGACCGCAGGCGCTCTTCTATGGCAAGAACAGCCCAGGCGGCATCGTCTCGCTCATCTCCCAGGATCCGGGCAAGGATTTCGAGGCGAAGCTGCGCACCGGCTATGAATTCATGGCCGACCAGCGCTTTGTCGAGGCCAGCGCCTCGGTGCCGCTGACCGACGGTCTCGCCGCCCGCGTCGTCGGCTATTATTCCAAGGAGGATGGCTGGTTCCGCAACGTGGCCGTGCCGATCGCCGGCATCACGCCGGGGCGCGGCGCCGACAGCCTCAATTCCGAAGATGTCTTCGTCCGCGGCACGCTCGCCTATGATGCGGGCGGATCGACCCGGATCAAGGCGAAGGTCAATTATGGCCAGCGCGAACGGGACGGCGTCGGCCCCACCGGCCTCAGCCAGATCATCTACTGCCCCGCCGGCGTCAGCCGCTATGGCTCGACCGACTGCACGCTCAACCGCAATTTCTACGACGCCATCCTCGCGCCGGCGACCGCCGCCAGCGATCCCAGCTATGGCGATGGCGTGCCTTTCATGAAGTCGAAGCAGTTCCTCGCCTCGCTCAGCATCGACCAGGATCTGGGCGACGCCTATACCCTGTCATCGGTCACCGGCTATTACCGCCTGCGCGAACGCTCGGTCGACAGCTTCACCTTCTCCAACAATCCCTATTTCGGCGCATCGAACGACATCACCGCCAAGGGTTTCAGCCAGGAACTGCGCCTGGCGTCCGACTATGACGGGCCATTGAACTTCCTCGTAGGTGGCTTCTTCCAGGACGCCCATTTCCTCACGCGTCAGGCCTTCACCACCAATTTCGGCACGTCCTTCGTGGTCGGATCGACCTATTATGACGTCCATACCAAGGCGACCTCGGTCTTCGGCCAGTTGCGCTACAAGATCGCCGATCCGCTCGAACTGGCCGTTGGCGGCCGCTATAGCTGGGAAGACAAGTCGCTGACAGGCACCTCGCTCGGTAGCCCGATCCAGATTCTCGGCCCCAAGCAGAATTATACCGATTTCTCGCCCGACGTGACGCTCACCTGGCGCCCGGACAGCGATCGCACCGTCTACGCCGCCTATCGCGAGGGCTTCACCTCGGGTGGCTTCAACACCGTGCCGACGCGGCTGCGCACCGATGCGGACCAGAGCCGCGCCGCGATCGACCTGTCCTATGACCAGATGACGGCCAAGGGCGGCGAGATCGGCACCAAGGGCTATGTCGCCGATCGGCAGATCCTCTACGATCTGGTCGGCTATTATTATAAATATAGCGGGCTTCAGCTGTCGCGATACGACAATGCCTCCTTCACCCAGCTGACCCAGAATGCGGGCGGGGCGGAGATCAAGGGCGCGGAACTCAGTCTCACCATCCGGCCGCGCACGCTGGCGGGCCTGACGTTCAACACGGCGATCGCCTACAACAACGCCCGCTACACCGACTTCATCGGCGGCTGCTATGCGGGCCAGTCGATCGCCCAGGGCTGCAATCTCAATCCGCTCAACCCCAATCTGCCGCAATCGACCTGGGGCACGGCGGCCAATCCCTATCAGAATCAGGACCAGACCGGCCAACGCCTGTTCCGCGCGCCCGAAATCGCGATCACCGGCGGCTTCACCTATGACCATAGTTTCGCCGACCGGCTCGGTGGATCGCTGTCGGTCGATTTCAATTACAGCAGCGCCTATGTCACCCAGACGGAGGGCAACCCCAGGACGCTGCAGGATGATTATGTCCAGCTCAACGCCGCCCTCTCGATCAATGGCGGCGCGGGCAAGCCCTGGGAATTGTCGTTGATCGGCCGCAATCTCACCAACAAGCTGATCATCGTCGGCGGATCGGTGGTGGGCGCGAGCGCGGCCGGCACCGGCACCAACGCCGTGCGCGAAGGCGACATATTGGGTTCGCTCGGCGCCCCGCGCGCGGTGATGCTGCAACTGACGGTGAAGAGCGGTCTGCTGGGCGGCCGCTGATCATCCCTATGCAAATACTATGGAAGATGCGCTGAGGTCGGCTGGAATTTGACCGACGGGGGCCATTAAGTCCCTTGTCCCATGACCCACCGACCTCCTCCTGCCGCCCCGGCCGATGCCGGGCGGCGCAGCGATCGGCCACGGCTCACCGGACGCCTGTCGATCCGGCCGCGCGCCACCTTCGCTCCTCCGGCATTGCAACGGAGCCGGGCATCATGACCCGGCGCGATCTCGCCTGGCGTGGCCTTGGCCTGCTGCTCGTCGGCGCGGCGACCGGCAGTTCGCTGCTGCATCGCGCCCTGACCCTGGACGGCCCGGCATCGGCGCCGCTCGAAATGGCGCTGGCCCTCGCCAGCTTCAGCTTCGCCAGCCTCGGCATATTGCTGCTCTGCCAGGGCGTGCGCCTGCGCGATGGCTGGCGCCGCGACCTCGACCGGCGCCAGGCGCAGCGCGACGGCCATCGCGATCCCCTGATCCTGGCCGAAGATCGCGCCCCGCTCGCGGCCTTTCTGGCCGCCCGCGCCCGGCGCGACTGACCCCCATTCCCATATCCCCAAAGGACAAATTTGTGAGCGAACGCGACCTGCATTTCGTGATCCCGACCTATCGCCTGCGCGACGTCGGCGCGACCGTCGAGGCCTATGACGAGAATTTCGCCCGCAGCGGCCAGACCGCGCCGATCATCGTCTTCGATGATTCCTCGGTCGCCAATCATGACAAATATTTCGGCGCGCTGGAGGCGACCAAGACGGTCAACGACCTCTGGTATGTCGGCCCCGCCGAAAAGGAGCAGTTCGTCTCCTACATCTGCAAGCGGCTGCGCGACCGCAAGCTCGACGTGCTGGTCCGCAATCTCTTCCGCCCCAGCTATGGCGGCAATCGCAACTTCACCCTGATGTATACGCTGGGCGACCTGATGGTCAGCGCCGACGATGACATGCGCCCCTATGCCCTGATCGAGGACAGCCCGGAAACGCTGGGCGAACGGGAAATCAGCCGGGGCAAGACCATCCCGCGCGGCGCCAATGGCCATTGCCGCAAATCCTATGATATCCTCCAGTCCTTCCGCGACATATTGGGCAAGACGGTGGCCGACGCACCGGCCAATTACGACCAGGGCGAACTGGTGATCGACAGCGCCATGGACCTGGAATCCAACAATTCGCTCGGCTTCGCGCGGGAAAACAGCCTGACCCTGCAGGAAGGGCGCTTGCCCCGATCGGCGGTGGTGAAGATGGCGCAGACCTTCCGCACCGGAACCAACGACATCGACGCGGTGGATTTCGTTGACATGTTCCTCGACGATCCGGACGAGGTCGATGCCGAACGGCTCAACGACACCTATGTGCTGGTCAATTTTCGCCCCTGCCTCACCAATCTCAACTGGCGAATGGACTGCGGCGTCGCGGGCTATGACAATCGCACCGGCCTGCCGCCCTTCTTCCCGACGCGCTTGCGGTTCGAGGACTATATCTATCGCCTCTGGATCCAGCAGTCGAACATGGTCTCGGCCCATGTCGATTCCGCCCAGACCCACATCAAGAACAGCTATATGCGCAATCCATTGGCGTCGGAGGTGTTCAACGAGGCGATCTGCGGCCTGCTCAAGCGCAAGATCCGCACCAGCCTCAAGCGCACCGACGAATGGTCGATCGCCTTCGACTATGACGGCGCGGTCAGCCTTCAGGACAGCGAAGAGATATTGGACAGCGCCCGCGCCTTGCATGACCGGGTGCTCAAGAGCATGGCCGACGCGCGCACGACCGAGCGGCGCGATGCGCTGGGCCATTTTGCCGCCGGCCTGTCACGCACCTTCTATGATTTCGAGCCGGATTTCTTCCAGCAGAATGTCAGCCGCATGGTCGATGACGAGGTCGGGCTGATCCGCTCCTCGCTCGAAATCTGGCCGACCCTGCTGGAGATCGTCTATTTCAAGCGCCATTGCCGCAACCTGCCGATGCGCCGCGTGAAGAACCGCTCCGCCCGATCGCCCCAACCCAGACCCGTAGCAGCCTGAGGGTTGGCGGCAGGCGCTCCGTTTTCGCCCCCTTCATCCCGGCGACGGCCGGGGCCCCTCTCAGTGACGGGGGCGGGGCGGAGCGCCTATCATACCCGCCGGAACGGGAAGGGGCTGGCGGTCCGCTCATAGCTGTGCAGGTCCAGCGCGCGGGTGACCGGCGGCAGCGCCCGGTCCGGGCAGTCGCGCCGCTCGCACAGATGACAGGTCGGCCCCACCGTCACCGCGTCGTCGCGCTCGGTATCGATGCCATCGGCATGGATGATCCGCCCGGCATGTTTCGCCTCGCAGCCGAGCGCAATCACCTGCCGCCCGCGCGCGCCATCGCCGCGGGGCAGGGCGATCGCCAGCGTGAGGAAGCGCCGCTCGTCCAGTGTCTCGATCAGCTGCGGCAGCACGATGTCGGGCGCGTCGGCCGCATGCGCGTCCCAGCGCGGACAGGTGCCGCCGTAGCGGGCAAAGGGATAGGCCTCGCCATCGAAGCGCTTGGATACGATCCCGGCCCGGTCGATCCGCACCATGAAGAAGGGGATGCCGCGCGCGCCGGTGCGGTTGAGGCTGGTCAGCCGGTGCGCCAGCTGCTCGGTCGACACGCCGAAGCGCGCGCGCAGCAGGGGAAGATCATGCCGGCTTGCCTCCGCTGCCTGGCGGAACCGGTCATAGGGCATGATGAGCGCCGCGGCGGCATAGTTGGTCAGCGCAATGATGGCGAGCCGACGGCTGTCCTCGTCCGGCGGCGCAGTGCGCGTCACCTGTGCCGCGATCAGGTCGGCCATCTCCTGTGCGCAGAGCTGATAGGCCATGGCGAACAGCCGCCCCGAAGCCGGCAGCCGCTCGCTCAGCATCAGCCGCCGCCGGTGCATGTCATAATGACGCACCGTCCCAGCCAGCACATCGGCGCGCACCATCTGCACCGCCATGCCGTGCCGTTCCTTCAGCCGCGCGCGCAGCCCGGCCTGCAACAGCGCCGGATCTTCCTCCAGCTGCGCGGCGATCCCTTCGGCCGCCGCATCGATTTCGGCGAAATGATTGCCGGCCTTGGCTACCGTCTCGCGCCACCAGTCGACCGGCGCGACCAACGGGGCAGGCGCGGCGCCGCGCCCGCTCGCCTGCATCTGCTCGGGCAGGCGGCGCAGGTCGGCCAGCGCGCGGTAGAAGCGGCCGATCGCCTCGCTGACGCCGGGATAATTTTCCGTCACCTCCAGCACTTCGTCGCGCGCGATGCCGATGTCGCGCACCAGCGCATCGGACATTATCTCGGCTAGGTCGCTCGCCGCGCCATCCTGGCTGCTGGCGGTGAAGTCGCGAATGTCGATGTCATAGGTATTGGCCAGCCGCAGCAACATCTGCGCCGTCAGCGGTCGCTGGTTGCGCTCCAGATGGTTGAGATAGCTGGGCGACACGCCCAGTTCCTCGGCCATGCGCGTCTGGTTCAGTCCCAGTTCGCGGCGCAGCACGCGCAGCTTGGGGCCGAGATAGAGCTTCCGGTCGGTCACATCTGCCATAAGGTCATATTGTCACGATTTGACAATATGAACAAGTCGCGGCGTGACTGACGGCCACTCATCGCCCTTCCGCTTTGCCCTCGACCTGTCAATATCGCTGTCATCAACCAGCACAGCCACAAGGCAGGAAGGACAGGAAGATGACGACCGATACGATGGAAGCGCCCCAGCCCGCCCGTTCGCGCGCGGTCTTCAGCCAGGAGGATTTCGGCCTGATCCGCACCGCCATCGCCCATTATCTGCGCGAGGTTCAGGACCAGCCGGAATCGATCAAATATGCCAATCTCTACCACCGCCTCGGCCGCGTTGCCTGACCGGCGGAGTGCCTGAACGAGAAAGGGCGCGGGATCACTCCCGCGCCCTTTTTCTTGTCTCGGCCTGTTCCGATCAGAACAATCGCGTCAGCCCGTAGAACAGCGCGCCGATCGCCGCCGCCGCCGGCAGGGTCACGACCCAGGCGACGATGATGCTCGACGCGACGTTCCAGCGCACCGCCGACAGCCGGCGCGATGCGCCCACGCCGACGATGGCGCCGGTGATGGTGTGGGTGGTCGATACCGGCACGCCCAGATGGGTGGCCATGAACAGGGTGATCGCGCCGCCCGTTTCCGCGCAGAAGCCCTGCGCCGGGGTCAGGCGGGTGATCTTCGATCCCATGGTGTGGACGATCTTCCAGCCGCCCAGCAAGGTGCCCAGGCCCATCGCCGCCTGACAGCTCAGCACCACCCACATCGGCACATGGAAGCCGCCGGTCAGCAGCCCCTGCGAATAGAGCAGCACCGCGATGATACCCATCGTCTTCTGCGCGTCATTGCCGCCATGGCCCAGCGAATAGAGCGATGCGGAAACCAGCTGCAGCTTGCGGAACACCCGGTCCGCGCCCTGCGGCGTGAACTTGCGGAAGATCCAGCTGATCGCCAGCACCAGCATCAGCGCCAGGAACAGGCCGACGGCGGGCGAGATCACGATCGCCGCGCTGGTCTTGAACACGCCGCTCCACACGATCGCCGACAGGCCGGACTTGGCCGTGCCCGCGCCCAGCAGGCCGCCGACCAGCGCATGGCTGGACGAGGAAGGGATGCCCAGGCCCCAGGTGATGAGGTTCCAGGCGATCGCCCCCATCAGCGCGCCGAAGATCACCGAGGCGTCGATGATGTCGGCGCTGACGATGCCCTTGCCCACCGTCTCGGCGACATGCAGGCCAAAGAAGAGGAAGGCGATGAAGTTGAAGAATGCGGCCCAGGCGACCGCATATTGGGGTTTCAGCACCCGCGTCGACACGATGGTCGCGATCGAGTTGGCGGCGTCATGCAGGCCGTTCAGGAAGTCGAACAGCAGCGCAACGCCGATCAGTGCGATCAGCAGCGGGAAGGCGAGATGGGCTTCCATATCCGGTCAGGCCTGTCAGGCGTGGTCGATGACCAGGCCGGAAATCTCGTTGGCGACGTCCTCGAACCGGTCCGTCACCTTTTCCAGATGGCTGTAGATTTCGTTGCCGACGATGAAGTCCATCGGGTTGCCGGCGCGGGCTTGGCTGTACAGGGCCTTGAGGCCCGCCTCATGCAATATGTCGGCATGGCCTTCCAGCTTGACCAGCCGTTCGGTCAGCTCGTGCAGACGCGCCGAATTGATGTTGAGCGAGCGCAGCAGCGGCATCGCTTCCGCCGTGATCCGCGCGCATTCGACGATCAGCGCGCTCATGTCCTGCATCTGCGGCGCGAAATCCTTGACCTCATAGAGCGCGATCGCCTTGGCGGTCTGGTTCATCTGGTCGATCGCGTCGTCCATCACGCCGATCAGGCCGGTGATGGCACTGCGGTCGAACGGGGTGACGAAAATGCGGCGGACGTCCTGCAGCACTTCGCGGATGATGTCGTCCGCCTCATGCTCGCGGTCCGAAATCTCCTTGATATGCGCGTCCATGTCCGGGCCGCCCTTCAGCAGCTTGGCCAGGGCGTCGGCGCCGGCGACCAGGGTCGCGGCATGGTCTTCGAATTGCTCGAAGAAACGCCCCTGCTTGGGCATCAGCGCGTGAAACCAGCGCAGCATTCCAGTCCTTTCACTTTGCTTCTCGCGGATCGACAGCAGCAACCGGAGGAACCAGCCCGGATCGGCGGGCGGTTCGCGGAAAGCCGCGATGATCGATTGCAGTTCGGGTTCGTCGACGGCCTTTGCGGCTTCGGCAACGGAAAACCAGCGCAGCTCGCGCTGCCCTTTTTCGGGCCATTGCGTCAGATGGCCGGTCACGGCAAGCGGAAAAACCTCGACATTCGCCTCGCGCGACTTGCCGCTGCGCTTGCGCTTGTCATAGCTGTATCGGCCGATCGGCGCGGGACAGGCGATGCCATGGATGCCCGCTTCCTCGAACGCCTCGACTTCCGCCGCGCGATGGCCGGCCAGCCCCTTGATGCGATTGCCCTTGGGAATCACCCAGCGCCCAGTGTCACGCGACGTGATCAGCAGGATCTGCATCGACCCGTCGATCGGGTCGCTGGTATAGGGGAGAGCGGCAATCTGGCGCATTATCGGCGGCTTACGGGCGACCTGCCCGAATCCTCATGCTCTGCCGCAGCGCGTTCCATCGGCGCTATGTAACGAAAATGTCATTTTTTGCAATCGCTCCCTTCGCCCAGAGGGGCAGGCGAAGGGAGCGACCGGCGCCCCGCTGGGCGAGGCTGGGAGGCGGATCAGATCGAGATGCGCGCCGTCAGGCGAATGTCGCGCCCGGCGAGCGGGGCGAAATCCTTCAGGAAGCTGGCATGGCGCCGGGCTTCCACGTCGAAGATATTGTTGGCCGACAGCATCAGCGTGGTGCGGTCATTGCCGGCCAGCGGCTTGAACGAGATCGATGCGTTGACCATGGTGAAGCCATCGGTCGGCGTTTCGAAATCGGTCACCCGATCCTGCTCGAACACATGTTCCAGCTCGGCGCGGGCGCTCAGCCGTGCGCCCTGCGCCTCGATCCCGCCCAGCAGGCGGAGCGGGGGAATGCGCGGCGCCGGGCCATTGCCCTTGATCGTGGCGCGGACATAGTCGGCGACGCCGTCGATATTGATCGCATAGCTGCCGACCTGCGCCAGCTTCACCGACGCTTCGGCCTCAAAACCATAATAGCGGGCATCGGCCTGGGCATAGGCATAGCAGGGGAATTCCATCTCGGCCCCGCCATTGGCCGCCTGGCAGACGCTGTCGTCGACCACGCTTTCATAGATGAAGCCGCTGAACCAGTTGTGATAGGCGGCCAGGCTGAAGCTGTAGCCATTGCCCGATCCGCGCAGCGTGCCTTCCACGCCCCAGCTCTTTTCCTTGCCGAAATCGGGATTGCCCAGCTCGAACGCCTGGGTGCCGGCATGATTGCCACGCGCGAACAGCTCCTCGGCTGACGGCGCACGCTCGCTGCGCGACAGGTTCAGGCCCACGCGCCAGCCCGGCATGATCGCCTGGCTGATGCCCAGCGATCCGGACAGGGCGTTGAAGCTGCGCTGGCTGGCCTCGGCAAACAGGTCGGCATCCGGGTCCGCCTGCAGCTTGGTATGTTCATAGCGCGCGCCGGCTTCCAGCCGCGTGTCGCCCAGGTCCAGCGACTGCAGCGTGAACAGGCCGAACTGGTCGGTCTGGTTCTTGGGCAGGAACTTCTCTTCGCCATCGGCCTGGAAACGGCGGGTGAAGAACTGCGCGCCCGATGCGCCCTGCCAGCCATTGCGGTCGGCCTGGACGAATTCCAGCCGGCTTTCCATCGACTGGTTCTTGAAGGTGGTGCCGACCTCGCCCGACGGTTCGATTTCCTGATGCTGGTAATCGGCCCAGCCCGCGCGCAGGCGGATGCTGTCGAGGAAGCCGCCATTGACCGCGACCTCGCCGCGCAGGTCGGCGCGGGTCTGCTTCATCGCCAGCGTCACATTCTCGTGGCTGTGCCCCTCTTCCTCATGATCATGATCATGGTCATGATCGTGATCATGGTCATGCTCCTCGGCCACTTCCAGGCGCGACGGCACGCCATAGGTGTTCTCGCTGTGCGAGATCGACATGCCCAGATTGCCGCCATCGCCGATATAGGCGAAGCCGCCGGCCACTTCCCATACTTCCGCCGCGGTATTGGCCAGCTTGCCCTTCAGCCGCGCATTGTCCTGGATTTCCTCCTCGTCGGAGGCGGCGGCGATCTCGCGCATCGCCTTGGACAGGATATAGCCGCCGGTGCGCAGATTGTCGGTCTTGCTGTAGCTGCCATCGACATGGACGACGAAATTCTCGGTCAGCGGCACCTCGATCTCGCCCGAACCGCTGCGTTCGTTGGCGGCGCTGCCATAGGTGCCGATCGCGTCGATATGGATCGCCTCGTCCGGCACGCGGCGCGGGATGCGGCTGTCGATCACATTGACCACGCCGCCGATCGCCGACGATCCATAGAGCAGGGCGGACGGGCCGCGCAGCACCTCGATCCGGTCGGCGGTCAGCGGGTTGATCGCGACCGCATGGTCGACCGAGGTGTTGGACACGTCGAAGCTGCCGATGCCGTCGGTCAGGATGCGCACGCGCTCGCCCTGGAAGCCGCGCAGGATCGGGCGCGATGCGTTGGGGCCAAAGGAGGTGGCCGACACGCCGGGCTGGCGCGCCAGCGTCTCGCCGATGGTTGGGCGCAGGCTGCGGGTCAGTTCCTCGCCGGTGACGATCGAGGTGCCGGACAAAATGTCGCCCTGGCTGCGGGGGATCAGGGCGGTGACGACGATGTCGCTGCGCGGGTCATGATAGCTGCCATCGGCCTGGGTGTCGGCGGGGGCTGCGGTCTGGGCGGCGGCGGGCCATGCCAGGCAAAGGGCCGTGAGGGCACAGCCGGCGCGCAGCGACGGGGAAGGAAGCATCAGGCTTTTTATCCTTGCAGAATATGTGGGTCGGCCTCCGCGTATCGGTCATGATACATCATATCAATATACGATCGGCGAAATGAAGGCCGTTTCTGCCGCATTCACCACCAACTGTTGCATTTTTGCACTGCATGGCGCGCAGCATATTACCCGCCGCCAAGACGGATCAGTCGCGCAATTCCGCCATCATTTGCTGGTCAGAGGAAGAGAAAATCCGCCAGCGCCTGCACGCCGGGGCGCGACAGCGATCGTTCGTTGACGGTCTGGCGCACCTCGATCGCGGGCAATGGCACGTCCAGCGCCAGCCGGCGAATGCCGCTCATCCGCCCCAGATCGCGCGCCATCGGGCCAAAGGCGGCGAAACATCCAGCGCCTTCGCGCAGGGCGGTGATGATGTCGAACATATTGTCGGTTTCCAGCATCACCGGGCCCAGCCGGGCGCCGCCGCGCGCCAGCGCCGCGTCGATGATCGGACGCAGCCCGTTGCGCGGATCGACCGCCAGTTGCGGGGTGATGGTCAGGTCGCCGCGCGACACGCTGCCCGCGCGCGCCAGCGGATGGTCGGCTCCGGCATAGAGATTGACCTGTTCCGACCAGCCATAGCGCGACGACAAGCCGGCCGGCTCCTCCAGTGCATAGAAATAGGCGATGTCGGCGCGCAGCGATTCGATCGCCCGCGCCGCCTCGACAGCCGACTGGACGCTCAGGTCCAGGGTGATGGCGATATCGTCATTGGCCGCCTCGAACGCGGTCAGTGCATCCTGGAAATGGCCGAACACCGGCGCCGGCGTCGCCAGGATGATGGCGCGATTGGCGGGCGGCGGCGCGGCCGGCAGCGACGGCAATTGCGCATCCGCATCCAGCAGTAATTCCGGCAGCGCGGGCGGCGGGGCCGGTGATGGGTCAGGTTGCGGGGTGGGGGCGGGCGCGGCTTCCTCTGCCCAATCCTCGGGATCGTCCTGCGCCAGCAGGGTCATCGCCTGCGCCGTGCGCCGGCCCGCCGGGGTCAGCCGCGCCGCGCCGCGAATATCGTCGAACAGGCGATAGCCCAACCGCATTTCCAGCGACGCCATGTCGCGCTCGATCACGGCGGATGAAACGCCCAGCGTCTGGGCGCAGCGCGACAGGCTGCCCGCGGCCACCATCTGCGCGAAAATGTCGAGTTGGCGCAGGGACGGGTTGGTCATGGCCGAGCGATAGAACAAAGACGAGGCCGGGTTAAGAGGCGTTCTCACGCATTTACCATCAATGGGCTGTTGACGAGCCCCGGTGAATGATGGCAGGGCGCGTCACCTGACGGGCGGGTATAGCTCAATGGTAGAGCACTAGCCTTCCAAGCTTGTGATGCGGGTTCGATCCCCGCTACCCGCTCCAGTCAGAAATCAGCCATTTTCTCTATGTTTTTAGCTCCGAAAATGAGGGCTGGTTTTTGCTTGCAGCAATCACCTAGCTATCACGCGGCGTAGGAAAGCATGGGTTTCTGTGGGAATGGTTCCGAGTTTGCCTCTGGAATCACCCAGGAGGTGATTTTGTGGCGTTTCATCGCTTGGCGGCCGTATCCGCAATTTTTTCGGTTCAACCAGCGATAGCCGAAACTATCGAACAAATGAAAGCGCTGTGGGGTGTAGCCCTGTATAACGCTGTAGTGGTTCAGCGGGCCGTCCACGGCGATGATGACGGGATGACCATGGGCGATCGCTGAAAGTATCGCCCACTCGCGGGGGTCCATGTCTGTCGATGTGGCGGTTGGTGTCGTCAATCGCAGAATGCCGCCGCCTGTCGGTCGCAGCAGATGTCTTGCAAGAGAGGTGAACAGTCGGACGGGCATACCCTCCGTGAGGACGGAGCCTAGCCAACCGCGATCATCAAGATATTCTATGCCTTTCTCGAACATTGCCTGCTTCTGTAGGGTGGCAGCCGGAGCGGCCAGCCTGATGGCATTTATCATCGCGTATAATCCGCAAAGATAATCAAGGCGGCCCTGCCGGATTGGAGTGTGCAACTCTGCGGCTGCGAGATTGGATGACGGAGGTATGTTAAACATTTGATCGCTCATGATGTCGCTTTCGCTACACGCACACCAACAGGTGCCAGCATCGGTAAGAATGCTCGCGTGATGGATGCGGGATATGTCGCTGAGGTCGTGCAAACGGTTTGATTGCACGTTTTCATTTTACCAGAATTTCAAGAAAAAATCAAATAAATCATATATTTGATTAAATTCTACAATTCGGCATCGCTGACCAGCTGGGCGACGGATATGTCGAGGGCTATGCATATCCTGACGATGTTCAGAAACGTGACATTCCGTTCGCCACGCTCGATTTTTCCCATGTGCGATCGATCAATTCCGGCGACATCGGCCAAGGCCTCTTGAGATAGGCCACGGGTTTTGCGCACAACCCTGACGGCGCGGCCTAGCATGGCCAACGCATTATCTTTGTCAGATTGCCCCGATACCCTAGCCACGCGGGAACAATCAATCTGTTACCCCTGACAGGACACGGTATTTACGACCCATTTATTGGTCGTTATGGTTTGCGCGTTATTGTCGGGGGATCTATGATTTGGTTATATTGTTTGCCCGGTAGGCTGTTCGCTTCGCTTGGGTTTCTTTGGCCGAGCAAGGGTGACATCACTGGGACTGCGCGCCGCCGCGACAGCAAGCTCGTGCATTTCGTGTACGCTTCCGTTTTCTGGGGTCTGCTGGCGCTTTACTTGACGGGTTCCTCCGGTCGGGAGGGGCGGGTGACGCAAGATAGTGATGCCGCTGCAACGGTTGAGGCAGCACCTGCGATTTCGGCCGACAGTGCGCCGGAGCCGGAAGCCCAGCCAGAGACAACATCCAATCCTGAACCCATTCAGGTGCCGGAAGCTTCATCTGAACCGGCGGCTGTCACTGATGACGCTGAGGCCGATGAAACGGCGGGGGATAATACCGCAACCGCTGATAGCTAATCGGCGGCCTTCGGTGGGAATCTATCGTCAGCTTTTTCGGTATCGTGAGAGCGCTCGGCGCAGCCCTCTGGAAGATTTCTTATCCGAGGCATTGGTCGATCTGCTCAACCGGGTTCCGCAGACGGTGCAGGCAGATTTCGTGTCCTTCATAGCGGCGGGCCGTCTTGCCTTGCCTGACATGGCCGATGCCGGAGATATGGATTGGAAGTGGTCAACGCAGCGACACATCCTGCATCAAGGGATCAGGGGGTATATCGACATTCTCCTTGAGGTGGACGGTCGGCCGTTGCTGGTGATCGAAAATAAGATCGCCAGTCCTGTTCGGGCGCATATGTCGGCGGACGAAGGCGGAACCGGCAACCAGTTACGCACCTATGGAGGATGGCTGTCCAGCCAAGCACAGGGCAGGCAGAGTGCGTTGGTGCTGTTAAGCCATACAGCAGCCCCACCAGACGATTTTAGCGATCCTGCGGCATCCTACGGCGTCGATGCCCGGAATGTCGTGCGTTGGGCTGCCCTGGCGGCTTGGCTTGCCCGTTTGGCGGTGACGGGTGCTGCTTCTGCATGGCGAGACCTCGCCGTCGAACTTCATGAATTTTTGGAGGAGCAAGATATGACGATAGCCGTCATGACGCAGGCCGACCTTGCGGGCTTGGAGCAATTCATCCCGGCGCGAGAGCGGATAGAGGCGACGTTTCAAAGGCTCTGGGACGATACCGCCGACATTCGGAAGGGCGTCTTCTCGCGGAAGGTCCATCCGCTCACATTCGATGCTGAAACCGGATCGATTTGGAGTTGGGTCTATACCGCCCCGCCATTGCCGCCGTCGTCTTGGGTGGCGTTGGGGATAGGTTTCCCCTCCATATCGTCGTGGTGGCGCGAGGCGGGCCTGCCTGACCAGCGCCAGTTTTTCATTTCCATCGGTGCTGACGACGATGTGCTGTCCCTCGACCTGCTCGGCAGGCTTCCCGATGGGTGGGCGGTTGCTGATGATCAACTGACCGCATCCCTCCCATTTCACCAGATGCCTATTGAACCCGAAGATATGGCGGGAGCAATGGCTGCATGGGCTGGGGGCAGAATGGGCGAGGCTGTCGAAATTTTGAAGCGGTTTATCGTATGAGCGCGCCGTCAGAAGATCGGCTCGATACTGCGCTTACCTATGCCGACGAGTACCGGATCGCTAAATATCTTGTGACCAAGCTGGGCAACAGGTCTCCCTCATGGCTGGCTCGAACAATGGGCGTGCAATATGCTCAAGCGGCGCGCTGGCTTGAAGCGATTGATCGGTCGGATGATACATAACTAAGATAGGTTCATGCGCTCGCCTGATCCAACTTCTGGCGCGCGTGATTACTGATAGTGAAATACGCATTTCCTGACTGGTGGAGATGGCCACAACCGAGAAAGCCGAGCCATAGCCCCTCAAATAGTGTTTGTGCGCGGAGGCGTTCAATTTGAAGGTCGCCATAATCCTTAATCATCCGACCATGAACGATCTCATTGCGCGCAGTGATCATGGCTCCGGCTCCGTCAAGCAATTTGACCGGCCCATGCCGCGATTTAATTGGAAGGCTTTTAACCATTCGCTCGATTCTTTCGAGCAGATGCAATTTGGGAACGTCTGAAAGCGCGCGCTGTATGGCGTCATGCTCTTTTGGCGTTGCGTCGACGGTCCGGGCCTGATGGCGTACGGCTTTGCCAAGCGTGCGCCATCGCTTTCGGTCGATGCGCTCGCGAGTTAAACCATTTACTTGCTCGAACGTCTCAACGAGCCGTTCGATACCTTCAACGCAGGCGGTATGACCACTTTCCAAGACGGCAGCGGTGTATGAACTCGCGTAACCGAATGCCGCAGCATGTAGCAACTCACGTTGCGGTGTCATCTGAGCAAGCCGCGCGGCGCCTTTGGCAAGGTATCCCTCGATTCTTCCCCAAAATGGGGGGTCGTGAGATTCATACGAGCGTCGGCGATAGCGGGGTTCTAGGCGGATGCTATGCCAAGTGTTTTCGCGCAGTCTCTCGCTGCGCTTGAATTCGGCCAGTGTGTGTACGAACTGTCGATACCGGAATGCCATCAGGATGCGGAAGCTGAACCAGAGTTCCTCCGCTGCGGCAAAAAACTGCGCTTTCTCCATCGTGCTAATCGGCTGTATTTCGACACCCGGAAGTTCGATGCGTTCGCGCTCTTGAGTTATACGCTCGTCATCGCGGTGGTAGGGAATTCGCAGAAGGCGAAAATTAGGTTTCGTGGACAAAGGCTGACAGCAGGATCGGGCGTTGATTCAAGGCTGGCTTTTGGAGGTGGCGTTGGGCGAGCGTATTGGGCTGACGGAGGACGAGTGGGGGATCATCGGCACATTACTGCCATCTGAGCGTGGTCGTGGCTGTCGTCCAGCACAGGACAACCGGCTGTATTTCGAAGGCATGATGTGG
>NZ_JBSXOQ010000064.1:0-20061 GCF_056859495.1 Sphingobium sp. L-44
GTGGGCGTAAGCTATGATCCGGTCCATGGCGCGCTGCTGGTCGCCGATGACCTGTCCAACAGCGTCTGGAGGATAGCCCCAACCCGTCGCTGACATGAGGCAAAGAGCAAGGAGAGAGAAAATGGAGAAACGACAGGAAGATGGCGAAACGGTAACCCATCTCTCGAAAGTCGAGGCACGCAGCGGATCGCGCACGACCGCGACCCGATCCATATTGGTCACAAGCCTTGCGCTGGTCATCGCGGTTCTGCTCATCGTGGTTGCGATCGGCTATTTCAGGGCCGACCAGACCGGCGCAGACGAGGTCAATAGCGACAACAGTTCGCAAACAATGTCGGCGCCAAATTGACATAACCGCCATGACACCCGCCAGCAAATCCATCGCGATGGACGCACTGGCAAGGTGGATTGGCGACAAACTGCCCTGATCATTGCGGGCGGCCATCAATCGGGCAACGGCCCGTCCTTTCCATGGAGCGCTTCATCGCGCATGCCGCCGCACCCGCTGTTGGTTCGAAGGACATTTTGCGGCCGATTTTCAGGCGAGGCTTCCTGTCGCGACGGATCATGTGCGGGGTCTTCCGCGTTCATGGGGCAAGCAAAAAGGACAGAGATGATGCTTGCCAACGCCCGCCGTGAAATCCTCACCCGCCCGATCTTCTCCCTCGTCGAGGCAGCGCTGCCCGCGCTTTCCGCTACGGAGAGCGAAGCGATCGAGGCTGGCAACAGCTGGTGGGACGCGGCCCTTTTTACCGGCAATCCGGATTGGGATCAGCTTCTTGCCGTGCCGCCCGCCAGGCTGACCGCCGCAGAACAGGCATTCATGGATGGCCCTGTCGAACAGCTGTGCGGCATGATCGACGACTGGCGCATGACCTGGGAAACGCACGACCTGTCGCAGGAAGCCTGGGACTATCTTAAGCAGGAAAAATTCTTCGGCATCATCATTCCCGAGGAATATGGCGGCCTTGGCTTCTCCAATTTCGCCCATAGCGAGATTGTCCGCAAGATCGCCACCCGATCCGTATCTGCGGCGGTCACTGCGATGGTCCCCAATAGCCTGGGACCGGGTGAACTCATCCTGCGCTTTGGAACCAAGGAACAGCAGCGCTACTGGCTGCCGCGGCTGGCGGACGGACGTGAAATTCCCGCTTTCGGCCTGACCAGTCCCGAAGCCGGCTCCGATGCGGCGGCGATGATCGACGAAGGCGTCATTTGCAAGGGGCAGTGGGACGGCGAGGAGGTGGTGGGCATCCGCCTCAACTGGCGCAAGCGCTATATCACCCTGGGTCCGGTCGCGACCTTGCTCGGCCTCGCCTTCAAGCTGCGCGATCCCGACCATCTGCTGGGCGGGCAGGAGGAGATCGGCATCACGGTCGCGCTGGTCCCCACCGACCTGCCCGGCGTGTCGATTGGGCGCAGGCACATCCCCTCGATGCAGAGTTTCCAGAACGGCCCCAATGAGGGTCATGATGTGTTCATCCCGCTCGACAACATCATCGGCGGCCCTGATCGCGTCGGTCAGGGCTGGAAAATGCTGATGAGCGCGCTGGCGGCCGGCCGGGGCATTTCCCTGCCTTCCCTGTCTGCCGCCGCCGGCGCCTTTGCGGCCCATACGACCGGCGCCTATGCGCGGGTGCGCTCACAGTTCAACCTGCCGATCGGCAAGTTCGAGGGGATACAGGAGCGTCTGGCGCGGATCGCGGCCAATGCCTATCTGCTCGATGGCGCGCGCCGCCTTACCTGCGCGGGGCTCGATCAGGGGAACCATCCCGCCGTCATTTCCTCGATCCTCAAGCTCCACGCGACCGAACGCATGCGGACCGTCATCAACGACGCGATGGACGTGCATGGCGGCAAGGGCGTGATCGACGGGCCCAATAATTATCTGGGTAACCAGTATCGCGCGATCCCGGTCGGGATCACGGTCGAGGGCGCCAATATCCTCACCCGCAGCCTGATGGTATTCGGCCAGGGCGCGATCCGCTCCCACCCCTATCTTCTCAAGGAAATCCGCGCGGTCGCAGATGCCAATCGCGGGCGGGCGCTGGCGCAGTTCGATGATGTGCTGTGGAAGCATGTGGGCCACGCGCTCAAGACCGCGATCCGCGCCTTCGCGCGCAACTGGACCGGTGGCCTGTTTGCGCCAGCGCCCAAGGCCGGGCGCGCGACCCGCTATTATCGCCAGATGAGCCGCTATGCCGCGGCCTTTGCCTTCATATCCGACATATCCTTCCTGACCCTGGGCGGCGAGCTCAAGCGGCGCGAACTCCTGTCCGCCCGGCTGGGCGACATACTGTCGGAACTCTATCTTCTTTCCGGCGCGCTCAAGCGCTGGGAGGATGAAGGGCGCCAGGATGATGACCTTCCCCTGCTCGCCTGGTGCATGGACAGCGGCTTTGCCACGATCGAGCAAAGATTCGTCGAGATCATCGAGAATTTTCCCGCGCGGCCCGTGGGCTGGATGCTACGCCTGTTCATCCTCCCCTTTGGCCGCCGTCGCCATGGCCCGACGGACCGGACCATCCGTCAGTGCGCGCAGATCATCCTGGAACCCTGCCCAGCGCGCGAACGGCTGATCGACAATGTTTTCATCGGCGGCCCGGAAGAACCCGTCGCCCGCCTGACCGAAGCCTTCCGCCTGATGGTCGATACCCAGCCTATCCACGACCGGCTGCGCAAGGCGCGGATCAAGGATTGGGCCAAGGCGCGCGAGCGCGGCCTGCTGTCGAGCGCAGAACTGGCGCAGCTTGAAGAAGCCGATCGCGCGGTCGCGGACGTCATCGCCGTGGATGATTTTGCACCCGAGGAGCTGCCGCGCAATGCTGCTGCATCGGACCTGGCGCAGGCCGCCGAATGAGCCGGCCGGTCTATATTGTCGATGGCGCCCGCACGCCCTTTCTCAAAGCGCGCGGCGGCCCCGGTCCGTTCACGCCTGTTGACCTGGCGGTGCAATGTGGGCGCCCGCTCCTGCTGAGGCAGAAATTTGCCCCCACCGATTTCGATCAGGTCATATTGGGGTGCGTCAACGTCATCGCCGATGAAGCCAATCCGGCGCGTATCGCCGCGCTGCGTCTGGGCTGCGGGACGCAGACGACCGCCTTTACCGTTCAGATCAATTGCGGTTCAGGCATGCAGTCGATGGACACCGCCTACCGCTATATCGCCGATGGCGGCAGCGACCTCATCCTGGCCGGCGGTGCCGAAGCGCTCAGTCACGCGCCCCTCGTGTTTCGGCAGGATGCCGTCCAATGGTTCGCCGCGATGCAGGGCGACAAGAACAGCCCCCTGGCCTCGCTCAAAGCGGCCAGCGGATTTCGCCCCGACTTCCTCAAGCCCATCATCGGATTGGAACGCGGCCTCACTGATCCCATCACCGATCTTGGCATGGGTCAGACAGCGGAAATATTGGCGCACCTCTTTTCAATCTCGCGGGCGAACGCGGACGCCTATGCGGTCGAAAGCCACAAGCGTCTTGCCCGGGCGCAAGCGGAGGGATGGCTGGAGGGCGAACTTGTTCCCGCTTTTGCCAGGGATGGGACCGTATATTCCCAGGATGATGGCGTGCGGCCCGACAGCAGCACAGAGAAGCTCGCGACGCTGAAGCCCGTTTTCGAGCGCCCTTATGGGAAGGTCACTGCGGGCAATAGTTCGCAGATCAGCGACGGCGCCTGCTGGACCATCCTCGCCTCGCAAGAGGCCGTCGAGCGCCATGGCCTTATGCCCCGCGCGCGGATCATCGACAGCCAGTGGTCGGCGATTGATCCCGCCATCATGGGCCTAGGCCCAGTGCTCGCCTCAACGGCACTCCTCAAACGCAATGGTCATGCATTGGCGGACATCGATCTGTGGGAATTGAATGAAGCCTTCGCTGCGCAGGTGCTGGCATGTCTTGCGGCATGGGAGGACGAGGACTTCTGTCGTACCATATTGGGCCTTGAGGGGGTAGCCGGGCGCATCGACCCCTCGCGCCTCAATGTCGATGGCGGCGCGATTTCCCTGGGGCACCCGGTGGGCACGAGTGGCACGCGGATCGCGCTGCATCTCGTTCAAGCGATGGAGCGGCTCGGGCTGAGGCGCGGCATCGCCACCGAATGTATCGGCGGCGGCCAGGGCGGCGCCATGTTGATCGAACGGCTGTGAAGGAGACCATGATGAACGATCCTGTCTGGTCCTTTCTGGCCGATCGCGATCTGGAGACCGGTCCCGCGCCCCATCGCGCGGAGGCCCTGCATCACTGGCGCTTCACGCGCGACGCCCAAGACATTGGCTGGGCTGTCCTCGATCAGCAGGGAACGGACACCAATCTGCTGTCCCAGGCCGTGCTCGAAGAGCTTGACCATATACTCGACATGATGGCGGACCGTGCGCCCCGGGCGCTGGTCATTCGCTCAGGCAAGAAACAGGGCTTTCTTGCCGGCGCGGATATCAGCGAATTTCGTGACATGCGCGACGAGGCGATGGTGCGCGACCGGATCGCCGCCGCGCATGCGATCGTCGACCGTCTCGAAGCGCTGACCTTTCCGACCATTGCGGTCATCCACGGCTATGCCATGGGTGGCGGTCTCGAGGTCGCGCTGGCGTGCCATCAGCGCATTGCCATCGAATGGACAAGGCTCGGCTTCCCCGAAGTGCAGCTTGGCCTGCATCCAGGGCTCGGCGGCACGGCGCGCTTTACCCATTTATGCGATCCGATCGCGGCGATGGAACTGATGCTGACCGGCAAGTCGATCGATGCTGGCTATGCGAAAGACATGGGGCTGGTCGATGCGGTCGTCCCCGAGCGCCACGTCCACGCCTCCATCATCGCAGCGGTAGATGGAAATATGGATCAGGGCCGTCAGGCATTGCTGGATCGCCTGAAGGACGCCGCGCCAGTCCGCCATTTGGCGGCGCGGCAGATGCGCAGCCAGGCTGAAGCCAGGGCACCCTTGGCCCATTATCCCGCGCCCCATGCGCTCATCGACCTTTGGGAAACTCATGGTGGCGACCGGGAGGCGATGAAACAGGCGGAGATCATCTCCTTCGCGCGTCTCATGATGAGCGACAGCGCGCAAAATCTCATCCGCGCCTTTTTCCTGCGCCAGAAGCTCAAGACACTGGCTGGGCCGGAAACGAAGACGATCGCCCATGTCCATGTCATCGGTGCGGGCGCGATGGGCGGCGACATCGCGGCCTGGTGCGCCTGGCGCGGTCTGCGCACCAGCATTTCCGACGTGAAGCCAGAGCCGATTGGCGCTGCTCTTGGCCGAGCCGCGAAGCTGTACGAAAAGCTCGCCCATGGAGATCGGCTCAAGGTTCGCGATGCGCTGGATCGGTTGATCCCTGACCCGGATGGTGCGGGCATCGCCAAAGCCGACCTCCTGATCGAGGCTGCCCCGGAAAAGGCCGATCTCAAGCGCACCCTCTATGCGAGCGCCGAGCCACGCATGAAGGACGGCGCAATCCTGGCGACCAACACCTCCTCCATTCCGCTTGAGCAATTGCGCGAGGGGTTACGCCATCCCGAGCGGCTGATCGGCATCCATTTCTTCAATCCCGTGTCGCGGCTCGACCTGGTGGAGGTCATAAGCCATGACGGCGTCGATCCGCAGGTCGAGGCCAGCGCAAAAGCCTTTGTCGGCATGATAGGCAAGCTGCCGGCCCCGGCCCGCAGCGCCCCCGGCTTCATCGTCAACCGGATCCTCACCCCCTATCTGGTCGAGGCGATGACGATGATGGACGAGGGCATCGCGCCCGAGACGATCGACAGGGCGGCAATGGATTTCGGCATGCCCATGGGCCCGCTGGAACTTGCCGATCAGGTCGGCCTCGATATCGGCCTTGCGGTTGCCGACATGCTGAAACGCGAACTGGACTGGCCCATGCCCGCCACGCCGATTTGGCTCCACGACAGGGTTTCGGCGGGTCATCTGGGGGCAAAATCCGGCAAAGGCATATATGCCTGGCAGGATGGCCATGCAGTCAGAAACAGCGCCGCCCCGCCCGCGCCGGACATGGCTGACAGGCTCATCATGCCGATGCTCAACATGGCCGTCGCGGTCCTGCGCGAGAAGGTGACCGATGATCCCGATATCATCGACGCGGCCATGATCTTCGGCACCGGATTTGCGCCCTTTCGTGGCGGACCGCTCCATTATGCCCGCGCACGCGGCGTTGGCGAAGTCAAAGCCGTGCTGGAGGGGCTGCGCGAAGCCCATGGCGAGCGGTTCCGGCCCGATCCGGGCTGGGACATGCTGCAATGAGGACCGGCGAAATCGAGCCCCTGGAACTTGGTTCGGCAGAAGAGGTAGCCGACCGCATCATCGCTCGCACCGACGGGCATATCGTCCTTGGCCTGCCGCTGGGCCTTGGCAAGGCGCCTCATGTCGTCAATGCCCTCTTCGCCCGTGCCAGCGCTGATCCCGCCATCAGGCTTCGTATCTTCACGGCGCTCACGCTCGAGCAGCCCTCGCTTGGCACGGACCTCGAGCGTCGTTTCCTCGAGCCCGTGTTCGAGCGGACAATGGGCGGATATCCCCGCTTTGCCTATGCGCAGGCGCAGCGCGCAGGCGAGATGCCGGCCAATATCGAGGTGAATGAATTTTTCTTCCAGGCCGGCAGCCGGCTCGGCAATGGGGACGCGCAGCGCCACTATATCGCAGCCAATTATACCCATGCGATGCGCTATCTGATCGACCAGGGCGTCAATGTCGTGGCGCAGATCGTCGCGCGACGGGGGAACAGCTATAGCCTCAGCTGCAATAGCGACATGACGCTCGACCTGCTGGCCGAGCGCGATCGGGGCCGGGCCGATTTTGCCCTGATCGGACAGGTCAATGACGAGTTGCCCTTCATGCGCGGGCCGGCCGAAATCCCGTCCGATCGGTTCGCCATCATTCTCGATAGCGCGCACACGCGCTTTCCTCTCTTCGGGCCGCCACGCCAACCCGTAAGCCCTGCCCAGCACGCCATCGGCGCCCATGTGGCCGCGCTGATAGCCGATGGCGGCTCGCTTCAGATCGGCATCGGCGCGATCGGCGACGCGATCGCCCACAGCCTGATCCTGCGGCAGGAACAGCCCGGTGCCTATCGCGCAACGCTCGACCGGCTGGGCGCTCCCGAGCCATGGGAAACCGGCCCCTTTGAGGAAGGCCTATATGCGCCGACCGAGATGCTGGTCGACTGTTTCCTCGATCTCATTAGGGCCGGCATCGTCAAGCGTGAAGTCGATGGGGCGATCGTGCATGGCGGCTTCTTCGTTGGCCCGCGCAGCTTCTACGCCGCGCTGCGGGACATGGACGAGAAGCTGCGCGATCGCATCCATATGCGCGAGATCAGCTATATCAATGCGCTGTTTGGCGACGAAGCGGCCAAGCGCAAGGCGCGGCAAAAGGCCCGCTTCGTCAACAGCGCCATGATGGTCACGCTGCTGGGCGCCACGATCTCGGACGGGCTTGAAGATGGCCAGGTCGTCAGCGGCGTAGGCGGGCAGTATAATTTCGTGGCGCAGGCGCTCGAACTCGACGGCGCGCGTTCGATCATCACCCTGCCCGCCACCCGGCGTCACAAGGGCGAGACCCGGTCCAATATCGTCTGGAGCTATGGCCATGAAACCATCCCGCGCCATTTGCGCGACATGGTCGTGACCGAATATGGCGTTGCAGACCTGCGCGGCCAAAGCGATGAGCAGGTCATCCAGCGCCTGATCGCCATCGCCGACAGCCGCTTTCAGGGCGAACTTCTGGAAAAGGCACGTTCCGCGGGCAAGATAGCGACCGACTGGGACATTCCCGAAGCACAAAGGAATAATCTGCCCGAGCGGATCAGCGCGGCCATGCCCACCGAGACATTTCCGTCCTTCCCGTTCGGCACGGACTTTACGCAGATCGAGCAGCAGTTGCTGCCGGCGATGCAATATCTGGCAGACCATGCGGCAAGACCCGCCCAGCTGGCCGCCCTGATTGCGCGCGGCCTGCGCGGTGGTCAGCCCGACGAAGCGGAACTGGCCGCGCTCGAGCGCATGGGGCTGGATGCGCCCCATGGCGTCAGGGAGCATAGCTACCGTGCGCTCATCCTGGGAGCCTTGCGCAGTGCCGGACAGTAAGAACAGGAAAGCGGCGAGAGAGGCAGACGTCATTTCGGCAGACAGGGGAAAGGACCAGATGCATGAAGCCAAGGATAGCCCGCACCCCGATCTTGACGCGGAAGAGGCCGCGCATGTCGAGGAGCGCAGCACGGGTTCGGCAAAGGTCGTCCATGAGGTTGTGCGGCTCCAGGGCGAGGAAGAGCTGGATCGACCGATCCTGGCCCTGATGCTTTCTGGCCTGGCCGCCGGCCTCGCTATCACCCTGTCGCTCATGTCCGAACTCTTCCTGCGGGCAAGGCTGCCCGACACAGACTGGGCGCCCCTCATCTATCTGCTGGGCTATCCGGTCGGATATCTGATCGTGATCATGGGGCGGCTGCAGCTCTTTACCGAAAGCACGGTCACAGCGGTGCTGCCGGTCGCGACCCGTCCGAGCCTTGGCAATCTGGGCCGCCTCGCGCGCCTGTGGGCCTGCGTGCTGGCCGGGAACCTTGTCGGCGTCACACTCGTGAGCGCGCTGATGGCCGGTGAGGTCATCATCACGCATGAACAGCGCATCGTGGCGCTGGATATTCTCGCCAAGCTCGAATGGCAGGACTGGTCGAAAACCCTGATGCTCGGCATTCCGGCGGGCTTCATCATGGCCGCGATTGCCTGGGCCCTGCCCAATGCCAGGGGCAGCGAATTCTAAGTGATCTTCCTCCTGACCTATGTCATCGGCCTTGGCGGCTTTTCGCATGTCGTCACCGGCTCGTCCCAGATCAGCTTCCTCTGGCTGAGCGGCGAGGTCAGTTTCCAGCAGGCCTGGTTCGGCTTCTCCCTCCCTGCGCTGGTCGGTAATATCATCGGTGGAAGCGGCCTGTTCGCGGTCCTGGCCCATGGGCAGATGCGAAGCGACCTTACCGAAGGGGGATAGCGTTCGGTTTCAAACACCGCCGGCGGGCAGAACTGCGCGCAGAGACTTCTCGATTTCCCCGCCGCAATAGGCGTCGCCATAGCGCGTCACGCCTCTTGCCTCGAGCCTCGCCAAGGCAGGATGAGCGCGCAGACGCTGGACCAGCTCCATCGTTGCAGGCGCATGTTGGGAGAGCATGGCAGCGATCGCGCCGAAGCGGCTGGCCATTGTGCCCCATAATGTCACGGTCACGATATCGGCCAGATCTGGCTTTGCGATGCCGAGCATGAAACCGTCTCCAGCTTCAAGGCCGTTGGTTGTGCCCACAGCCTCCCAGATGCGCATCCATTTCACCAGCCGAGGAATAAAGCTGGCCCATCGATCCTCCGTCCACATCTGCCGGCCGCCATCCAGCGTCAGTTCGTCAATGATATCATTCGCGTCATTGACGAGCTTGACCGTCAAGGCGCGTTCGCGGGTACCGCCATGCACAAGGGCAAGACGTTCTGCCAGATAGACCATGATTGCTGGCATCTGCGACAGGGCTAATCCGGTTTCATTATCAATCAGGAGGGGTGGCCCCATGAAGGGCACCGGCTGATCCTCCGGAGCCATTTTCATCAGGGCGGCGATCTCACCCTCATCATGTTCGTTCCAGCTCTTGCCCGCGAAATCAAGCGCGGCCCTGATGAACTGTCCGTGGAATGGCAATGGCCAATAATATAGCTCGAAATCCTTCACCACCTTCATCCCTCCTTTACGTCGGCACCTTTGCCAGAAGGCTTTCCTGAACATATTGGTTGCCATGGAAATCTAGCGGGCAACCGTCGGGCTATAGCGGTGCGCAGGAACACAATGGCGGAGTTCGCGTTGTCCGACGCCAGCTGCCCTCCGCAGTTTGCAGCGGCAGTTTCGGGGCCGACGCAGGCGATGAGACCGAAGCTTCGATGGGGGCATAGCCTCGAAAAAGGTCTTTTCCGGCAATGATGGTGCAGGTGCGCAGGGAGCTTGGGACGCATGTCGAATGAAATAGGTTCGGTTCGCCAATGGGATGAGGGTGACCTGATGGAAGCCTTCCGTCTTATTCAAAGCGAGCGCCATACCGGTGACGACCAGATAATTTTTGCAGAAATGCGGCGCCGTGCCGGTGGCGGCGCACGTGAGCAGCGCGATGCTTCGAACCGGCCTCGACTGTGGGACTTCGAGCCGGACAAGCCTCTGTGCTGAGATATGGTCGCCAGCCCGGCGCGCGCCAAAGGCGAGGCGTCGCCGGGCCGGAGCACCTCAACCCGCTGCAACCACGTCAGGCGAAAGGGGTCTGTCATTTTGACGAGCGCCCGCCCACTCACCCAGGCGGATTGCGATCTGATCGCGCCCCCCGCGCTTGGCGTCGTAAAGCGCTTCGTCTGCCAGCCGGTAAAGCGTGCCAAAGTCAACGCGGGATGCCGAGGCTGTCACGCCGATACTCACCGTCACCATGCGATTACCGATGATGTCGCCGTGGCTCAGATTGGCCAAAGTTCGCCGCAGGGTTTTTGCAAATTGCTCGATGTTCCCAATTTCAGCTCCTGTGATCATCATCGCAAATTCCTCCCCACCCAGGCGGCACACGGCGCAGGAGGAACTTTCATGCCGTGCGATGCAGCGGCCAATAGCTGCCAGAACGTGATCGCCAGCCTCATGACCATAGACATCGTTGATCGACTTGAACCAATCGACGTCGATCAGGAGCAGGGCAACCAGCGCGCCTGACGCAGGCAAGCCTTCAAGCATCCCGCCGGCTCGTTCCGTGAAACCCCGTCGGTTTGGCAGCCCTGTCAAAACGTCACGGCGGGCAAGCTCATGGGCCTTAGCCTCTGCGAGCCGGGCGAAGTCTCGTTCCATCCGCAACCGGGCATGAGCACGCGAAGCGCCAGCTGAGAGCCACAATGTTTGCCAGGCCGCTGCGAACAGGACCAGAATTTGCGACCCACCGCCCCAGAACATGGCGTCCGCGTCGAAAAAGCTGGTCGACGCAAGAACGGTCATTGGCAGTGCCCAGGCCCCACCGAGGCTCTGCGCCGCGCTGCTTCCCCGTCGCCATGCCTGGCCAATACAGGATGCGACCGCCGTCAGATTGGCCCGGACCAGGAATCCCAGCAGATTGCCGAGCATGTCGAACGGCCCCGAACGCATCAGCGAAAGCGGTAAGCCCAATGCGCACACGCTTGCGGTGAGGCCCAGGGCTGTGCGCCTCAACCCCGCGTCGAGATGCTGTCTTTCAAGAGCAGTGACGGCGCTCAAAGTGGCGAGCGTGATGGCGAGACAGGAGAGACCAGTGCAGATTTGCGCCGATACCGCGCTAGCCATGGAGGGAAAGAAGAACAGATGAAGTTGCGACCAGCACGCCCCCCATATGACCATGCAGAATGCCCATGCAGCCTGCCAGCCGGCATGTTGCTGACGGACGGCAAGAGCCAGTGAGGCGTTATAAATCGCGCCCACAATCAGCAGAACGAGCGCAGCACGGTCAAGGTAGCCAAGCCAGTTGTCTGGGTGGCTTCTTCACCACGCGCGACAAGCCTCATCCGCAGGAGATGCGCGCTCGCCACTTTGTCAAATCTCAAGGTGAAGGCCACGACAGGAACGTCGCGATAGGGCGCGCGGAACGCGAGTTGGCCGCCAGCTCTCCAATAGGTCCCGAAATTACCGCTCCGGACATGTTGCTGCTCGACGGCACCGTCACGATAGATGAAGCGCACGACGAGTCGATCAAATCGAGAGCTGTGGATGATCAGCGACAGATCCTCATGATCGCGCGAGCCTCGGGGCAAGGCGGCATGGAGCCACAATGTACCCTTCTGATAGCCATTAGGATCACCATTACAGGCAAAATGGGATGGGCGCATGTCGTTAGGGGCGATCGATCGGTTCACTGCGTGAGATAGGGGATCGCCAATGCGTAGCAATTCAGCGCGCGCAGGCGGTGCCCAGCCCAAGAGTAGCAGTGCGATCGAGAGAGCATGGGGCAGGCAATCGCCAGAACTTGTCGGGATAAACCCGTGGTCAGAATGCGCCCGTTCATCGCGCGCGCTTAGTATGAAATGCACGACGATGCCGGGCGCGGGTGCATGGCAACTGGGTCCGCTGCAGGCAGCGATCCGCCTGTATTGCGTCAGTTCTCGCCCTAGACTGACGAAGGCCAAAAATATCTCAGAGTCGCAGAGCAAGAAATTTAATCCAAGTTAAAGATAGTCCTGGTCATGTTGCAGGAGTGGCATCATGATATTCTTGCTGAAATTACGTAACGATGCCGAAACAAATTTAGAGAATGCAGTTTTTTGGATAATTTCATTGCAGAAGGCCTTGGCGATGGCATCCTAATAGTGTCAAAATTGCAACATCAGCATTATTGTTTTTGCATCGAGCAACCATTGCGCATGTCCTTTAGTTTGAGCCTCGTTAAAAAATCAAACAGGGACGTACATCATGATGAAGATCATTCTCCCATTGCTGGGCTGCCTGGCACTGCCGACTGCTGCCATGGCCCAGGACGATACCGCACCCGATGGCAGCAAGGCCTTCGGTATCGAGCCGTATGTCGGCATTCTCGGCGGTTATCACACCTTTGACCGCGGCACCGAGTTCGGCAGCGTTCCGGGCGAGACGATCATGAACGGCGCTCTGATCAGCGGCATCGCGGGCGTGAACGTGCCGCTCGGGCCGGTGTTTGTCGGGGTGGAAGGGAACGCCTCGAAGGGTTTCAGTGACATTGACTGGGAGTATGGCGTGAAGGGCCGTGTGGGCGCCCGCGCAGGCGAGAGTGGCTTGATCTACGCCTCGGCCGGCTACCAGTGGGTCAATGGCAAAGGCGGCTGGCCCGACGAGAAGGACTGGATGTACGGTGCGGGTGTCGAAGTGGGGCCAAAGGAGATCGGCCTCGGCGGGGTTACAGGCAGCAGCGGTGTGCGCCTGCGCGTGCAGGTCGACACCTATGATTGGGACAGCTTCCGCCCCATGGCTGGCGTCATTTTCCACTTCTAAAAAATAGCATTGTCCAGGGGAGGGGATGAGGCGTTCCCTTCCCTGGGACGCAAATGCCTCAAGTGGAACACGGGTGGTGCCATGGAGTTGTGCTTGCAACTACAGTAGGGGCCGATCCGCTGTTCAGCTAGAATCTGTTGGGCTAGTCCGCCTGTCCTGCGAATTTTCTCAGACCGTGAACTCGTTATATCTCAAGGCGTTTTGCGTTGGCTACTGCGCTTGTTGCAGGATTTTGGAGGCTTGCGAATGACGATTGAGATTCGCTTTCCCGATGGTAGCCATCGTGATGTGCCGAGCGAACTTCGCATTCCGCACCCAGATAGCGGAAGCGAAGAGCACGCATTCAGGCATGTACCGCTCAACTGCGATTCCTGTTGGCGTTTTGCGTTTGACGGCGTCCTTTGGAATGCGCTCCCCAGAATCGGCAGTCTTGCTATGTTCCGCGGCCCGAGCACTGAGTGGTGGAGGGGCATTATAACAATGTCGGACGGATGGGCTGTGGATCACGAGCGGTGCCTTCCCGTCGCCGTCAACGCGTGATGGCCAATTAGCGCGAGCCGATGCGCTCCCAGTGTCGGCATAATTCATTAGAGCCGCTGCCACCCGAGCAGAGATCATCTCCAAATGCCAGCATGATGTAGAGCATGAATGCGGGGGACACGCGTCAGCCTGTCGGTCGCAATCAGAACCTGATTACCACCGATATCCGCCATATCGGATGACAAAGATATCACCACGTCATTGACGGCACTTCGCGCGAAAAGGGGTTGTCAACGGCGGCGTAAAAGTCGTCCATTGGGCGGAGCAAAACCAGGCCACTTGATCCGGGTGTTGGCGAGCGCCGGGAGGGCGTAGCCCGAGCGGGGGTCGCCAACACCCGGATTGCCGTTTCTGTCAGGGGTTGGGACGTGCTTTGCGTGCCTGGCTCTGGGCCAGGCGATAGCTCTCGCCGTTCATCTCGAGGATGCTGACGTGGTGGGTGAGCCGGTCGAGGAGCGCGCCTGTCAGGCGCTCGGAACCGAACGTCTCGGTCCATTCGTCGAACGGCAGGTTGCTGGTGATCAGCGTCGAGCCGCGTTCGTAGCGCTGTGAGATCAGCTCGAACAGCAGTTCCGCGCCGGTTTTGGAGAGGGGCACGAACCCCAGCTCATCGATGATGAGAAGCTTATAGCCGGTCATCTGCTTGTGTAAGCGCAGTAGGCGGCGTTCGTCGCGTGCCTCCATCATCTCGCTGACCAGCGCGGAAGCAGTGATGAACCCGACCGTCAGGCCCTTCTGGCAGGCCGCCAGGCCAAGACCGATCGCGACATGGGTCTTGCCGGTCCCCGACGGGCCAAGGGCGATGACGTTCTCGCGACGGGTAATCCAGTCACAACGCGCCAGTTCGAGCACCTGCATCTTGTTGAGCTTCGGAATGGCGGCAAAGTCGAAGCTGTCGAGGCTCTTGGCGGCCGGGAACCGCGCGGCCTTGATCCGGCGCTCGACCATCCGGCGTTCCCGGTCGATCAGTTCCAGTTCGACAAGCCGAGCAAGGTAGCGGACATGATCTACGCCCTCTGCTGCGCATTGCCGGGCCAGCTTGTCATGCTCGCGCAGGAAGGTTGGCAGCTTGAGCGTCTTGAGGTGGCTGGCGAGCAGCAGTTCGGGAGCTTGGCTGCTCATGCCGCTGCTCCGCCGGTCAACAGCCGCATGTACGAGCGCGCCGATGTTGTCTCCACTCTGGCCCTGGGCAGGTAGGGATAGATCGCCATGTCCAGTCGGGGCGGGCGGCGCTCCACCCGGCATAACAGGAGATGCTTCACCGCATCGAAGCCGATCGCGCCCATATCAAGGGCCTGCTTCACCGCGCCATGCAGATCGGCCAGAGCGAAGCTCTCCAGCAGGCGCAGTACCTGCACATATTCGCGCCGGCCATGCTTGCCCATGCGCGTCTCCATCAGCCGGCGCAGCGTTGTAAATACCTCGGGCAGGTCCCAGCCCTGCAATGGTGCGGCCTGATCGAGGGCATTGATCTTCTGTTCGATCAGGGGAAGGTAATGGATCGGATCGAAGATCACATCCTCGCGCTCGTAGCTGCGCACATGGCGGGCAATGATCTCGCCCCGGCAACCGATCACCACCTCGTCGACATAGCCCCTGATCCACACCTCCTGGTGGCCGAAGCGCACCGGCACCGAGTAATCGTTGGTCCGGTAACGCACCAGCGCCTGCGATGAGACCTGGCCGCTGGTCTGGTCACAGGCCTCGAAGGGGGAAGCCGGCAGTTCCTGCATCGCCGCCAGATCGCGCCGCAGCCTCTCGCCAATCGTCTCACTCTCGCCCCGCAGCCGGTCGTTCTGCCGTTTGCGGCATTGCTCCTCGAGCCACAGGTTGAACGCCTCCCATGTCGGGAACCGGGGGATCGGCACCATGAAGTTGCGCCGGCAATAGCCGACAAGGCCTTCAACGCCGCCCTTATCGTTACCCTTGCCGGGGCGGCCGTAACGATCACGGATCAGGTAGTGCGACAGGAAGGCGCTGAACAGCCTCGCGCGCAGCCGCGTCCCGTCAGGCAGGATCTTCGAGACCAGGCAGCGGTCGTTGTCGTAGACGATCGACAGCGGCACCGCGCCGAAGAACGCAAAGGCGTGGACATGGCCGTCCATCCAGGCCTCGGCAACGGCAGCCGGATAGGCGCGTACGTAGCAGGCGTCGCTGTGCGGCAGATCGAGCACGAAGAAGTGCGCCTTCTGCTCCACCCCGCCGATCTCGACCAGAGCTTCTCCAAAATCTGCCTGCCCATGGCCGGGTGCGTGTGCCAGCGGCACGAACATCTCCCGGCTGCGCTGATCCCGATCCCGGATGTAATCCTTGATGATCGTGTAGCCTCCGGTGAAGCCATGCTCTTCGCGAAGGCGATCGAACACACGCTTCGCCGTATGGCGCTGCTTGCGCGGGACCGACCGGTCCCCATCCAGCCAGCCGTCGATGATCGGTATGAACGCTTCCAGCTTCGGTCGCCGCACCGGGGCGCTGCGACGGTAACCGGGCGGCTCGGAATACGACAGCATCTTGCGGACCGTGTCGCGCGATATGTTGAAATGCTTCGCTGCCGCCCGGGCGCTCATGCCGCCCGCGCAGGCAAGACGAACCTTCAGGTAAAGTTCCACGGTGTAAATCCCTCATCCCTCCTCGCCAGCATCGCGAAAAGGGAAAAAGTGGACGACTTTTACGCCGCCCGCAGCAGCACTTCGCCGCCGCTACCGTGGTCTAATTTTGCACCGCCGTTCTCAGGGGTATATCCACAGAAGGTTCTCACAATTTGTGACGGCCGGTTTCATGCGATCAAATCCCGCGCTGCCAACATTCCACGTTCATATTGATCGAGATTGGTTCTGGACATCTTCTTGCCTCTCGCCGGAACCCAGCCTGCTGCTTCAAGTTAGAGGTCTGTCTGCTGCGACGATCGCAGCCTCGCATGATCATCAGGGAGAGTTGATATGACCGCTTCGGGTCCCAAGAGTGATGCAGCTCTGGAAAATAGTCTGGCTGATCACCGGCCCGGAGCTGGAAGTCCCGATTATGAGACGACGGCCGGAGAAGGTGGAGAGACGCAGCAGAAGCTGAAGGCAGAGCAATCCGGTGATGCCCTCACAGACAATTTCGGGCACCGGATCGCAGACAACCAGAACAGCCTCAAGGCGGGCGCTCGCGGTCCGACGCTACTAGAAGATTTCGTCCTGCGCGAGAAAATTTTCCATTTCGACCATGAGCGCATCCCTGAACGGATCGTACATGCCCGCGGCTCTGGCGCCCATGGGATTTTCGAATGCACCAAGGCCATTACTGATGTTACCAAAGCGAGCATCTTCCAGAAGAAAGGTGCGCGTTGCCCCGTGTTCGTTCGCTTCTCGACTGTGGCCGGTGGCGCGGGTTCCGTCGATACACCGCGCGATGTGCGCGGCTTCGCAGTGAAATTCTACACCGATAGCGGCAACTGGGATCTGGTCGGCAACAACATTCCGGTATTCTTCATTCAGGATGCCATAAAGTTTCCTGACCTTATCCATTCGGTCAAAATGGAAGCGGATCGCGGCTATCCCCAGGCGGCGAGCGCCCATGATACGTTCTGGGATTTCGTGTCACTCATGCCAGAGAGCATGCACATGATCATGTGGGCCATGTCCGATCGGGCCATTCCTCGGTCCTTGCGGATGATGGAAGGTTTTGGCGTCCACAGCTTCCGCTTCATCAACGAACAGGGCGACGGCAAGTTCGTGAAGTTCCACTGGAAACCGGTTCTGGGCGTCGCGTCCCAGGTCTGGGATGAGGCCGTGAAGACGGCAGGCGCCGACCCCGATTTTCATCGCCGCGATCTGTACGAAGCCATTGCCAGCGGTGATTATCCCGCCTGGGATCTGGGCGTGCAGATTTTCGATGAGGCTTGGGCGGCAGAACAGCCCTATGATGTGCTGGACGCAACCAAGCTGATCCCCGAAGAGGATATTCCTGTCGAGATCATCGGGCGTCTCACGCTCAATCGCAATGTCGACAATTTCTTTGCCGAGACGGAGCAGGTTGCCTTCCTGCCCAGCAACCTCATTCCAGGCATCGACTTCTCGAATGACCCCCTGCTGCAGGGGCGACTTTTCTCTTATCTCGATACGCAAAAGTCGCGTTTGGGAACGACCAACTTTCATCAAATTCCGATCAATGCGCCAAAATGCCCATTCCACAATATGCAGCGCGACGGGTTGATGCAGACGCTGGTTCCCAAGGGGCGCGCCAATTACGAACCAAACAGCCTGAATGAGGTGGGTGAGGATAGTGGTCCCCGCGTCGCGTCCGAAACCGGGTTCACATCCTTTAGTGATAATGGCGAGCGCAACGATCCAACTGAAAAGATGCGGATACGTGCCGAAACATTTGCCGATCATTATAGCCAGGCTCGGATGTTCTATCTGTCGCAGACGCAGAATGAGCAGGCGCACATCGCATCAGCCATCGTCTTCGAATTGTCGAAGGTGGCCTTGCCTCATGTGCGGCTACGGGTTCTCGCGCGTCTGCGCAACGTTGACGAGGTTCTGGCGCAACGAGTCGCCGATGGGCTGGCGATCGCTCTACCTGAAAAGGCGCCAGCGGCCCGAGAAATTGTGGAGATGCCCGTTTCTGACGCTCTTTCCATCCAGAAGAATGCCAAGGATGGCTTTGCGGGCCGTAAGGTCGGAATTCTGTTTGCAGAGGGTTCCGACAAAGCGATGGTGGAGAAGATCAAGGCAGGCGTGGAGAAAGCGGGCGGCAGCGTCTTTCTGGTTGCGCCGAAAGTCGGTGCCCTCAACGTCAAGGGCGGGACACTCCAAGCGGATGGAAAGCTCGATGGCTCGCCGTCGGTACTGTTCGATGCGATTGCGTCCGTGCTGATGCCGGAAAGCGCGGAAAAACTGTCGAAGCAGGGCGCTGCAGTTCAATGGTTCATGGACGCCTATGGGCATTGCAAAACCATCGCCCATTGCCCCGGCACGCAGATCATTCTGGACAAGGCAGGGGTAGAAAAGGACGATGGTGTCATTCCAAACGAAATGCTCCTGGACAAGGGACCCAAACGACATTGGGCGCGAGAACCAAAGATCCGAGATCTGGCGTGAGATAAGCTGCTGGTTCCGCATGCGCCCTAATACTGCGCATGCGGGCCTTTCTGTGCTACCAGTTTCAGCGCTGCCTATTAGTAGAGTCATACTCCACCTTCGACTGGAGGCTGGACTGGGCGAAATTCATCCGCGGCGCAAAGCACACTCCATCGAGCCTAGCCGTCACAGTTCAAGAGGACACGGTTCCAGGCCCTGGGGGAGCAAGCCGTATCGCTTGGCTATCGCAGCGCGGTCATTGCGGCAAAAGGAAAATGGCGGCCTGAAACGAAATTGGCCCCGACCATTTCCATGATCGGGGCCGGTGCTCCTGGACCGTCGTCCAAGGGCGAGTCGCTAAATCGCTATATCGTCAGAAATGGAAACCGCCAGTTACTGCAACTTGGTGACGCGACATTTTGACGCCGGTGTCGAGTTCGATGTCGCCTTCGCGATACACATATTTCCCATAGTCGCTGTAACGATATTCAAGGCGCGCGAAGTTTGAACCGTTGGTGAATTCAGCGCCTCCGCCGATGCGATAGCCATCGATATTGTCGCCGATGCTTGCACTGTCGCCATCGAGAGAATAGCGGAGCTTGAGGCGGGCATTGGTGTAGCCGCCCTTGGCATAAAGCAGCATGTTGGGGGAGACCGCGAAGCCGATCCGGGCACCAATATACAGGTCACGATCAGCGAGGAGCGACAGTTTGTCACCCTCGAACAAAATGTCGTGCGCCGACGTTTTCGTGGTGGAATCCGATGCCTCGGCTTCGATACCAAGGATTGCACCACTGGTGCCGAGGGCGAAGTCATAGCCCGCCGTGACACCATACAGCATGCCGCTTTCGGACGCATCGACATCGTAACCATAATCAAAGTTCACCGTGTCGTAGCCGAGAACGATACCGGCTTTTCCGCCTTCGAAGTTGGAGGCGTTCTGAGCGAGAGCAGGAGCGGCGATAGCAACAGATGCCGCGCAAACGATGAACTTGACCACGGTTAACCCCTTGAATCGTTGTATTTGGTGGGGTGTCATGGCAGATGATACTTATTGATCGGTTAATTGCTCAGCGTGATGAGTATGAAGATGCTTGTAATCTATTCATTGCCGCAGCCTGGTCAACAATCGCTTATATCTGCAGATTGAAAGGCTCCTTTCTTACAGTGATGGAACGCAGTCGGGCCACGGCCTGATTCACCAGGCTGCAGGCTTCGATCTGAGACAGATCAGGCCGAACCGAACGATCTATTAGTTCCAGATTTTTGTAGTCGATGTTCGGCCATGACTCATGGCGGCCGATCCCCAAACGCTCCAACTACGTCACTACCTAGCCTCTCCTATTCACCGGGGCGGTCAGGAGGGTTGGCGGGAGTAGCGTAAGGTTCTGTTCTGAAGTAGGAAATTGGGTGTCTAAACCATCCCTTCTCCGGGACAGAAAAAGCCACGGGCCACACCCGCCATGAACGAT
>NZ_JBSXOQ010000065.1:0-11465 GCF_056859495.1 Sphingobium sp. L-44
TCAAAATGCGTAGCCATCGCCGGATAGAACTGAGCCGTCGCCTTTCTGGCGCGACCGTAGAAGGCAGCAACAAGTAAGATCTCGCGCCGGCTATCTGGGCGAGCTTGGCGTAGGATTCCGCCCCCTCCCGCAAACGCCCCCTCAGGTGTCGCGCAGCAGTGGGTGTTAAGCCACGGCGGTCGGGTTCAGCCGCCGCCGCGCAAAGCCGCGGCATAGCGCCGGTCGACCACTTCCCAGTCGATGTTGCGGAAGAAGGCGTCGACATATTTGGCGGCGGCGGTGCCGTAATCCATGTGGAAACTGTGCTCGTACATATCGAGCGCGAGCAGCGGCACGCCGGCAATCGCACCGTGCATATGATCCCACGCCCAATGGTTGTGCAGCGAGCGCGTGTGGAGATTGTAGACGAGCACGCACCAGCCCGATCCGCCGGCAAGGCTCATCCCGGTACGGCGGAAGTCGGCTTCCCAGCGGTCGAACGAGCCGAACGCCGCGCCCAGCGCGTCGCGGATGGAACCGGCTGCCTGGCCGTTGCCGCCGAGCCCGTCGAAATAGACCTCATGGAGCACGACCGAGCCGGTGCGGTGCAGCTCCTCGCGCTTCAATCCGCCATAGACCACCGGCGGCAGGTCCGTGTCAGCGAGCGCGGCGGCAAGTCGTGTCTCGATCATATTCAGGGCCTTGACCGAGCCCGCATAATTGTTCTCGTGGTGCGATGTGATCAGCCTTTCGGAGAGGCCGTGAAGCCTGGCGGGATTGAACCTGAGCGGCTTGACCTGATGATTTCCGGCAAAGGCGGGGACAGCCGCCGGCGCTGCGGCCGGCGTCTGCGCAGAGGCTTCGTTGATAGTCATGGCGGCGGCTCCGATGCCAAGAGTTGCGATTGCACTGCGTCGGGAAAGATGGTCGATCGTCACGCGTCACTCCTTCAGATGATCATTACATATGCGGCCCCGAGGACCGAGCAGACGCCGAGCACCGGCAGCATGCCGGCCTTGAACCGGAACATGGCGAGTATCGCACCCACCGCGAGCGCCAGCGCCGGCCAGTTGACGGACGTTAGGACTGGGAGATCGATGGTGCCGGCTGCGAACGGCACTTCGCGGACTTGCTCGAACAGAGTGTGGATACCAAACCAGACCGCCAGATTGAGGATCACGCCGACCACTGCGGCGGTGATCGCCGAAAGCGCGGCCGACAATGCGCGGTTGCCGCGCAGCCGCTCGATGAATGGCGCGCCGGCGAAGATCCACAGGAAGCATGGCAGGAAGGTAACCCAGGTGGTGAGGATTGCGCCGAAGGTCGCGGCGACGAGCGGCGGCAGCCCGGTCGCTTCGCGGAAGGCCGCGAGGAAGCCGACGAACTGCGTCACCATGATCAGCGGCCCGGGCGTGGTCTCGGCCATGCCGAGCCCGTCGAGCATCTCGCCGGGCTGGAGCCAGCCATAGGTCTCGACTGCCTCCTGCGCGACATAGGCGAGCACCGCATAGGCGCCGCCGAAGGTCACCACCGCCATCTGGCTGAAGAAGGTGGCGATGCGGCTGAACACGTCGTCGGGGCCGAACGCGAACAGCAGCGCTGCGACCGGCCCGAGCCAGAGCAGCAGCAGGACGCCGGAGATGCGCAGCGACCAAGAGAGGTTCGGCCGGGCATGGTCGGGAAGGCCCTCGCCAAGAGCGGTGTCGCGGTCGTGGATTATCTCAGCGCCGGCGGGACCATGTCCGCCGCCGCCCTTGAATGCGGCGTAACCAGCGCGGCCACCGAAGAAGCCGATCAGCGCGGCGGCAAGCACGATCAGCGGGAAGGGCACGTCGAGCACGAAGATCGCGACGAACGCCAGCGCGGCAAAACCGCGCATGACGTTGTTCTTCAAGGCACGCGAACCCACCCGGACCACCGCCTGTAGCACCACCGCCAGCACGGCGGCCTTCAATCCGAAGAACAATCCCTCGACCAGCGCCACTTCGCCGAGCAGCACATAGACATAGCTGAGCCCTAAAATCGCGAGGAAGCCGGGCAGCACGAATAGCGCGCCCGCGACCAGGCCGCCCTTGGTCTTATGGAGCAACCAGCCAATATAGACAGCTAGCTGTTGCGCTTCAGGGCCGGGCAGCAGCATGCAATAGTTGAGCGCGTGGAGGAACCGCTCCTCGCCGATCCAGCGCTTCTCCTCGACCAGGATGCGATGCATCACCGCTATCTGGCCCGCCGGTCCGCCGAAGCTGAGCAGCGCGACCCTGATCCAGACGCGCACCGCCTCGCCAAAGCTGATGCCGTGCTCGTGCAGCGTCTCGACTGCGATTTCAGCGCGTGCGCTGGCCTCCATCTTTAGTCCTCTTTTCGCCGGGTGAAGTGAGCATAGAATCCGTCGAGCGCGGTCGATCCGCGCGCGATCCGCTCCTCGTCGTCGTCGGTGCCGGCACAGATGCCGGCGATAAGCGCGCTCACTCCCGGAGTTTCCGGGCGCTCGAACCGAGCATCGGCAATATCAAGGTCGTGAACAATTTCGCCGAGCGCCCGCAGCGCGGGGTCGGTCTCGAGACCGGTGAGGAACACCAAGGTCTCGAAGGAGCAGCGGTCGCCTTCGTGGGTGAACTCAGCGTCCGCCATGTCGAACCTCAGTTCGTCAGGCTCCGGCACATATCCTTTGCCCTCGACGAACTTGAAGCTCGCCTCGGGGTCGATGAAGCGGCGAATGAGCCAGGCGGACGCGATGCGATCGACATGGACATGGCGGCGCGTCACCCAAACGCGGCGCTTTAGCTCCGCCGGGGTCAGCTCGGGCGCACCGGGGCCGCTCACATCGGGATGTTGGTGAGAGCGGCGGTCCGCCTCGGTGATGGCGGCCTGTGCCGCCTGCCGACCATGCGCACCGAAAAAGTCGATCGCGGCGACCTCGTTCAGGCGTTTGCGCAGGCGGCCCACATCCGCCGCCGCGACATACTCGCCCTCACACAGCGCGCGCGCCTCGCGTGCCAACTCCTCATAGTCGGCGTCACGCGCAGCGTCGAACACTCCGCGCAGCTCCGCATCGCCCATGCCGCCGACAAGGCGCGCTTCGAGGATCAGCGCCTCGCCGCCATTTTCGGTGATCTCGCGATGCAGTTCTTCGAACAGCGCGCGCGTGTCCTCGCGATTGGGGAGCGCATGGACGGCGTTCTTGAGCGGCGCGGCCCCGATCGCCTGCAAACGCCGCCAGACCTTCACCCGCAAATAGGCAGGCTTAGCCGGAAGCTGCGGGATCAGGAGCAACCAAGGGGAAGCTTGTGTGTTTGTCATAGTTGTATCGTCACTAGCCTACAAGTGTAAGGGTTGCATCACAAGCCTCATGAACATAGGACTGCTTATCCCGAAGAAAGAAACCGGAGCGCAATGTCGCGGCTCGCCGGCGGCGCGCTCGCATGACGTGAGGCTTTCCGTGTCGAGTGCGCTGATGAAGGATCAATTATGCTGAAAAAGACCATCGCCTTGGGATTCGCCAGCCTCCTGCTGGCAAGCCCGGCATGGGCAGCGCCGGACTGGTCGGCTGTCGACCGGGCGATAGGACGAGCGGGGGCCGAACAGCCGGGGGGCGTTCACCGCTACAGCTTCTCGCGTTCGGACCTGAGCGTCACGCTGGATGGGGTGACGATCAAGCCCTCCCTCGCGCTCGGCTCTTGGGCGGCGTTTCAGCCGATGGGCGACGAGGCGATGGTGATGGGCGATCTCGTGCTGACCCACGACGAGGTGAACCCCGTTTTGAGCCGCCTGCTCGCAAGCGGTTTTACGATCACCGCGCTCCACAATCACCTGCTCCGCTCTTCGCCTGCGACCATGTACATGCACATTGCCGGCCACGGCGACCCGGTGAAGCTCGCGGCCGCGCTCCGGCAAGCGCTATCAGCCAGTCGGACCCCGCTCGCCGCGCCGCAATCGCCTTCGGCCAGCGCAGCCGCATCGCGGCTCGACCTCGATGTGGCCGCGCTCAACCGGTTGATGGGCGGTGAGGGCAAGACGGCCGGTGGCATCCTCCAATACAGCTTTCCGCGCGCCGAGCGGCTGATGGACGGCGATATGGAGACTCCGCCGACGATGGGCACGGCGACCGCGATCAACTTTCAGCCAACCGGGGACGGCCGAGCCGCCATCACCGGCGATTTCGTACTTGTCGCAAACGAGGTCGATCCGGTCCTGCGCGTGCTGCGGACGAACGGGATCGAGGTCACGGCGCTGCATAATCATATGCTAAACGACGAGCCGCGGCTGTTCTTCATGCACTTCTGGGCCAACGACGACGCAGCCAAGCTCGCCCGTGGGCTGCGCGCGGCGCTCGACAGGATGAACAATCAGAGGAGTTGAACTCGGACGACGGCTCATTGGGCCGTAACCGCCGCCCGCCCGACCCCACGGCCCTTATGCAGGAAGTGGAATGGAACATGGCTAGCAAACGAACTCTCACTGTTGTCGCAGGCGTGGGCGCGGCCGCGCTGGCGATCGCGGGCGTGGCGATCGCGCAAAACCACGAGGCGAACGAAAACCGGATAATCGGCAAGCACAGCGAACGAGACATCCCGCTTGCTCAGGTGCCCGAGGCCGCGATGAACGCGGCACGCGCGCAACTCGCGTCAATAAGCAAAGCGGAGCAAGTCACCCGAAAGGCGGACGGAAGCACGCTCTATGAAATCAAGGGCAAGAACAGCGACGGAAAGACGATCGAACTGTTCGTCACGCCCGAAGGCCAGGTGCTCGGCCGCGAATGATGGATCAGCACGGGGCGCCGGCCGTCGAGGGCCGTGCGCCCCTTCCGAAATGATACTGCGGAATAGGAGACGAAAATGCGGCCAAGGCGATGGATATTGTTATGCGCCGCTTTGGCCGCCCTGCCTGATAGTGCGATCGGCCAAACCGAACCCGCGTCGGCGACGGGCTCGGCGTTGTTCGTAAGCTGTCAAGCGAATGAGCCGCGATGCGGCGCTTACCTCCAAGGCGTGCTCGACATGATGATCGTCGCGCGAAAAGCGGAATGCCGCGCTCCACGCTATGACCGATCGGCGCTGCGCGCGGCATATTTACGCTGGGCGGAGCAGAATAGCTATTTTATGAGTGTTCATATGGTGGCCGGAGCTGAACGCTCGTTAGCGAAGGCTTGGCCATGTCAGTAGCATCGTACCCCGCGGCGTAGCCTGCCCGGCGGCTGCCTTTGAGGGCAGGCGGAGCGTCCGCCTGGCGGTGAATTCCGCCAGCTCAACGATCCCATGTCGCGCCTCAAGCTCGCTAATTAGCCGATGTTCGCATTATGTCTGCCAAATCGTTGTCTGGCGCACAAACCTTGAGGTGACGCCCGAATGGTAAGAACGACTGGGGAGGCGACGCGCCAGATCGTCGCCGATCGGATCAAGACGGGCGGATCGCTGGACAATGAAACGGGCTGCGTGTCCCCGGCTCCGGCGCCGGGGACACGCGATAAGAACCGCAGCCGCTAATTGCATCGGGAGGCAGGCAGTTGGCTATGCTGATATCAAGCGCACGTTAATCTCTACGCTCACAGTGATACAAATCCCTTGGACATCACTCCTGACAGTGCAAGGTTCGAGCGGCAATTATTCTGCCGCGAGTTCGATTGTCGCTGTCTCCACTCCCCGTACCAGCAGCTAACGCCTTGACCTGACGCACTCAACTGGCCTCGTCGGACATCAGTGATATGGGCGCGAACAACTAAATTACCGACCCGCTTATCATCGATCGCACGAGCGATCTTCGAGAGAAGCTTGTCATGGTCGAGGATAGTCGGCGACAACGGGTATGGCGAAAAGAATGCGGCCGTGTCCGAGCTGGGTGCGCGTCATGTCGCTGAGCTGCTGGCGCTGCGGATCAGGCGGCCGATGGCCGACAAAGGTCTCCGTCCCCGCCGTCACGCGCCGGGCCGATTGGCCCAGACGAGATCCAAAAAGGGAACCGTTCCGTTTCCTTATCGTTCGAGCCGTTGATCTTGGTCAATGTCTAACAAAACCAACGGAGGATTTCGATGAAGACTGCGATATTTGCCGCGCTGCTTACCCTGGCGCCAGTTCCAGTGTTGGCTCAGGCTGTTTCGCCCGCGACTTCGGGAACGATGAACAGCGCCGACATCGGCGTCTCGCCGGTCGCAAGCCAGAGTGGACCCAACTACGTGCTCGCCGCGGCCGACGCCAATCTTTACCAGATCAAGGCGGCGCAGCTCGCCGCGACGCGCGCGCAGCGTGATGACGTCAAGGCCTATGCGAAGCGCGTTCTGGCAGAGACGCAGAGTAGCCACAAAGCGCTGCTGGCGGCGTTGAAGAACGATCAGCGCACGATCAAGGCGCCGTCCTCGACCCTTTCCGCCGACCGCGCTGCCCTCCTCAAGCTGCTCCAGAAGGCGCCGAAGAGCGCTTTCGACAACCTCTATCTCACCCAGTCGGCGCAGGTTCAGCAGGCTGCGTGGGCGGTGCATAAGGGCTACGCACAGGACGGAACCGATCCGGCGCTGCAGCAAGTCGCCGGTACCGCGGTCCCGGTGCTGGAGAACGAGCTCACCACCGGCAAGTCGCTGACCCCCTCCGGGCTTGCAGGATAGGTGATACCGCCGGGCCAAGTCGACACAGCCCCCCGACCTGGTCCGGCACCTGTTTGCTGCCATTGATGCTGGGAATGTAGCCGGCGGTATTGCTCGCCTGATCCGCCCCGCATGAGATGCTGCATCGCGGTCAGCAGCCGTAACGGTCGATACGTTTGCTGCCCAGTAAGCATTCGCAAAATTGGGCCTAAGATCCTCGAAAAGCGCTTGCGCGAGAGCACGTCCCTCTTCGGTGAGCGAGCGGAGCTTCTGCCGACGATTGCGCTCCCCTACACGCCCGCAGTCCATCAGATCTAGTCCTCCCCTGATTGCGTCATCACGCAGATACCCGACAGGAGGAGGAAGAAGCGCGCCGTCACTCGGTCAGCGCCCCTCCCCGGCATGTGCACAACGGTCACAGCTGGCTCCATCCGAGTCCCAACGCCTTTTGCAGGGCGACAAATGCACGATCAAGCTCGCCAGTCGCCTCCAGCACCGACTGATCGGCAGCCAGCGCCGCGCGTTCGGCGTCGATCGAGGTGCTCAGCGGTACAGCTCCCTGCTCGTATCGCTGCCGGGCGTAGGTTGCCGATTGCCTGGCACCGTCCCGGCTTGCGATACTCGAAAACAGGTTACGGCGCTGATTACCGAAGCGGGTCAGGCTGGTTTCCGCATCCGACAGCGCGCCGAGGACTGCCTTGCGATATTGCGCTTCCGCCTCGTCGCGGTCGGCCACGGCCTGCTCGACCCGAGCACGATTACGGCCGAAGTCGAGGAAGCTCCAGCTGATCCGCGGCAGAAGAAGGCCCGCAACGCTGTCAGGTTCGATCACATCGGCAATATTGGGACCACCGAGGCCAATGATACCCATGATGCTGACTGATGGGAATTGCCGGGCGACGTTGACTCCGATCTGCGCATTCGATGCCGCCAACTGCCGCTCGGCTGCGCGAATGTCCGGTCGGCGTCGCAGCATGGCGGCCGGATCGCCGATCGCGACAGTCCCGGGGATCATCGGGATCGGCGCGGGGGTAGACAGCGCGGCGTCGTGTGCACCGGGTTCGTCGCCGGTGAGGAGGGCAAGCTGGTCGAGCGTGGTTGCGATCTGCCCTTCAAGCGGCAACAGCCCGGCCTCCGTGCGGGTCAGCTCAGTCTGGAGCCGAACCACCTCGTCGCGCGACGATGCACCGCGTTGCTCACGCTGTTGAAGCAGGGCGAGTGATCTCTGCTGAAGCTCCGCGGAGCGACGGGCCAGGATCAGGCGCTGCTGAAGTTCGCGCAGGGTCACATAATTCTGGGCGACCTCCGCCGAGAGACGAACCTGCGCATCAGCTCTATTGGCTTCGGCTGCCTGAGCCTGAGCTTCAGCACCTTCGGCGGCACGGCGTCGTCCGCCGAACAGATCGATCTCCCACGATGCATCCAGGCCGGCGTTGTAGAATTCGGCCCTGATACGATCGGATTGCTCGCCTTGCGTCGGCAGCGCGAGCGAGCCGGCGGGAAGATCGGCGACGATCGCAGTCCCTGACGCGGAGACGGTGGGAAGCTGGCTCGCGCGCTGTTCGCGCAAGCTGGCGCGCGCCTTGCGGATGCGCGCCTCGGCGATCGCCACGTCCGGATTAGAGGCAAGCGCGCGGTCGATCAGCTTCGTGAGCTGCGCGTCGCCCATGCCTTCCCACCAGCGTGCGACAGGGGTCTGCAGGGTGACCGCCTGATCCGCGCGGCGGAATGTCGATCCGGCGCGCTCGCCGCTCGCAACACCCGGCGGGCCTCCATAGTTGGGGCCGACGACGCATCCGGTCAGGAGTGCGGGGAGAATGGCCCAGCCAAGTCGCTTCATCAGTGCATCGCCATCTGCGTGTCGGAGGAGATCGGGCGGAGGAACAGCGCCAGCGGCGTGGTGATCGCGATCGCGACGCCTAGCGCGAAGAACAAGTCGTTATAGGCCATGACGGTAGACTGTTCGAGGAGTTGACCGGCGAGCTGCCGATAGGCGCCGGCTTCGCCGGACGGCATGGCCATGGCTTTAGCGAACCATTCCTGCGTGGTGGCCGCATTGGCCGACACCGTCTCACCGAGCCGGTTGAAATGGAGGAATGTCTGCCGGTCCTGGAGGGTCGCCATCAAGGCAAGGCCGATCGATCCGCCGAGGTTGCGCCCCGCGTTGAACAGCGCGGACGCATCGCCCGCGTCCTCTGGCGCCACGGCGCTGATCGCGGCCTGGTTGAGGAACATCATGGCGAAGATCTGCCCGAAGCCGCGGACGAGCTGGGAATCCGTAAGATCGCCACCGGCTGACTGTGCGGTTAGGTGCCAATCCATCGCGCAGCTGACGCCGATCAGCGTCATCCCGACAAATACCGCCAGCCGGACGTCGAGATATTTGAACGCGAGCGGCAGGAACGGCATCAGCATCAGGGCGGGGATGCCGGAGACGAAGACCACCTTGCCCGATTGCAGCGCGCTGTAATCCGCCATCGACGAGAGGAACTGCGGGATGAGGAAGGTCACCCCGTAGAGCACGACGCCGATGATGAGGCTGAGGACGAAAACGCTGCCAAACGAGCGGCTGAAGATCAGCGACAGCTTGAGCACCGGATGCGCGGAGCGGACCTGTCCGAGCGTGATCAGCGCGAAGCCGAAGACCGTTGCGAGCGCGAGCTTCACGATCATGGCAGACTCGAACCACATCTCGCGCTGCCCCTCCTCGAGCATGACGGTGAGCGCACCCAGACCGATTGCAAGCCCCGCGATCCCGAACCAGTCGGCATGGCGCAGCTGGTCGAGCCGAAGACGCTCATGCTTGAGCCCGAACAACAGGAGCAGGACGAGCCCGGCACAGACCGGCACGTTCAGGAAAAAGGCGTAGTGCCAGCTGTAATTGTCGGTGAGCCAGCCGCCGATGATCGGCCCGAGCACCGGACCGAGGATCGCGGTGCCGCCGAACGCGGCCGTGCCGATCGGCTGCTGCGACGGCGGGAGCCGCGTCGCGATGATGGTCATCGCAGTCGGGATCAGCGCACCGCCGGTGAAGCCCTGCCCTACACGACCGGCGATCATCATCGGCAACGTCGTCGAGATGCCGCAAACGATCGAGAAGCCGGTAAAGCTGACCGCTGCACCCAGAAGGAAGTTGCGCAGACCGAACAGGCGCACGAGGAAGGGGCTCAGCGGGATCATAACGATCTCCGCCACGAGATAGGAGGTCGCGACCCAGGTGCCCTCGGTTCCGCTCGCGCCGATCTCGCCCTGAATGGTGGGCAAGGCTGCATTGACGATCGAGATATCCAGCAGCGCCATGAACGACCCGATCGTGCCCGCCGCGACGGCGAGCCAGTCGCGCAGGCCGGCGCGTTCGGCCGCCATCAGCGCGCGCCCTGCGTCTCGCCGCGCTTCAGCCGCTCGGTTTCCTGCTCGATCCGTTCCCGGCTTCCCTTTGCGCCGATCGTGTCGACCGTGACCTCGACCGACAGGCCGGGCCGCAGCACCCGGCGCGCTTCCGGACCCGCCTCAATGCTGATGCGCACGGGCACTCGCTGGACGATCTTCGTGAAGTTCCCGGTAGCGTTCTCGGGCGGGATGAGCGAGAACTGCGCGCCTGTCCCTGGAGAGAAGCTGGCGACCCGGCCTCGCAGTTCGGCGCCGTCCAGCGCATCAACCTTGATGGTCACTGGCTGCCCGACGCGCATCAGAGCGACCTGCGTCTCCTTGAAATTCGCCTCGATGTAGAGCTGATCGACCGGCACCACCGACATCAGCCGGGTCGCCGGCTGGACATATTGCCCGGCCCGGACTGCCTTGTCGGCGACAACGCCGTCGATGCTGCTGCGGATCTCGACGGCGCCGAGATCCGTCGAGGCGCGCGCAAGCTGCGCCTGCGCGGTGCCGCGCTGCGCCTCCGCTTGGCCGATGCGAGCCGCTTGTGTCGCGACACTGCGACGGGCGGCGAGGTAGGCGGCGCGCTGCGCGCGCAGATCGGCGGCGGTTCGATCACGCTGAAGGACAAGGTTTGCCAGACGCTCACGCGATTCCGCCCCTGTCCGAGCGAGGGGCTCGTAGCGTCTTACCTCGTTCTCTGCCGCTGCCGCGGCAGCCTCGGCGCTCGCAACCTGGGCGGCGGCCTGAGCGACAGTGGCCCGTTGCTCGTCAAGCGTCCGGCGTGCGGTCGTGATGTTGGCGCCGGCTGCGGCGATCTGAGCTTGCGCCTGATCGACATTGGCGCGGTAGTCACGAGGATCGAGGATGGCAAGCAGCTGGCCGCGGCGGACATGCTGGTTGTCGGCGACGAGGACACGCTCGACGTAGCCGCCGACCTTCGGTGAAACGGTCACAAAGTCCGCGCGCACATAGGCGTTGTTGGTCGATTGGAGGTACTGGCCGCTTGCGCGGTAATTCATATACCAGACGATGGCCGCGATGATGCCGGCGGCAAGCGCGGCGATGAGGACGTAGCGGACTATCGGGTAGCGCTCGAGAAGCGAGGGCTTCTTCTCAGCCTGGGTCTCCGATTGCGCATCCTGCTTAGGGTCACTGCCGTTTTCTTCAGCCCGCTCGTCAGCCACTCTACAAGGGGTGACTACACGAAAGTGACGTATCTGCACGCTAAGGGCGAACAAATCCGGTAGGATGCCAGCAGATGTTATTGGCAGGGTTTCCTGCCCCTTTTATGTGGTGCGGCCCTACGGGCGCCGATATGGGAGGGCGGCAATCCGATTGAGCAACGATCGAGCTAGACCCCTGCTGGCCAAATATGTGACCTGGTTGCCCAGCCCCGGTATGGCGAAGGATTGCGGATAAACCAGAGCGTGGACTGCATGGGCCGCGCACCGGTCAACGTCCATCAAACCCAACCTCGCCCACTTCAAATCGCTGAGGGCAGCCATGTCTGTGTCGATTCCACCGGGTGCAAAAG
>NZ_JBSXOQ010000066.1:0-3103 GCF_056859495.1 Sphingobium sp. L-44
TCAAAATGCGTAGCCATCGCCGGATAGAACTGAGCCGTCGCCTTTCTGGCGCGACCGTAGAAGGCAGCAACAAGTAAGATCTCGCGCCGGCTATCTGGGCGAGCTTGGCGTAGGATTCCGCCCCCTCCCGCAAACGCCCCCGGATTTGCCGATCACTGCGCCCGTCGTGGTCGCTGAGGACGCGACCGATGTTATTGAGGTCGTCGGGAAACGTACGGAAGAAACCCTTAAAATTGATCGCCGAACCTATCAGGTCCGCGAAACTCCTCATTCCGCCCAGAAGAATGCCGTCCAATTGTTGCGCGGCCTCCCGGCGGTGACCATCACCCCTGACGACCGCATTCTGGTGCTTGGATCTGGATTGACCCGGATCTACGTGGATGGCCGCCCTTACATTGGCGATGCCTCACAATATCTGCGCACCGTGCACGGCAGCGATATCGAGCGAATAGAGGTGATTACCAATCCCTCCGCACAATTTTCGTCTGAGGGCGCAGGTGGCATCATCAATCTGGTGCTGCGAAAATCACGGGTGGAGGGACTGTCTGGGAACGCAAGCCTGGAAGAATCCAGTTATGGCTATGCCCTTGGCGATACGACCCTGAATTACAAAGCTGGCAACTGGACTTACCAGCTGAAGGGGGGAGGCAATGCCGGCACCATGCTCCGCAGAAGCTATCGCAAGGAGCGCCGCGTTGGGATGCAGGATGACAGCTCGCCGACAGTTAACCGGGAGACGGGTCTGCATACCTATGCTGGTACTGTCGGACGTCTCAGCGGCAAAGCATCGTACAAATTGGGCGCAAGAACAAGCGTCTCGGCACAGCTGGGCGGTGGCGGCGGGCATGATATTGTCACAGACAAAGTCGATTATGTCGCCGTTACCCCAGACTTCACGCCTTTTTCAGAACGTCGCCGCCTCAGCAGTATAGGGAGCTATGTTACCGGAGAATTGAGCGTCGATCATAAGGGCAAAAAAGAGGGAGAGGCGCTCAATGCGGCTGTCCAGTTTTACACAAATCCCAATGTGCATGATGTTACTAATGCCCGGTTCAGCGATGGACGACACTATAGGCTCGACGTGCGCAAGCCCTCCACGTCGATAGATGTCCAAATTGACTGGAAACATCCCATGGCTGTGGGGCAACTTCTTTCGCTGGGTAGCGCCTGGCATGTTGATGACACTACGCAAACCTATAGATTTACGAGCAACGATAGCGACGGTTTGTTCGGCTCCGACATCAACGATGCGTATGATGCGCGCAGCGCTACCCTCTCTGCCTATGCGTCGTTCCAGCAGAGATTCGGGGCCTTAACCGTCGCACCGGGCTTGCGCGGCGAAGCAAATCGCCGCCAAATTTCCAGTCCCGGCGTCGCGACGATTCAGATAAACAGGGCCAGCCTCTTCCCCAGCTTTCACGCCAGTTACCGGTTCAACAAAAAGCTGCAGTTCGGAGCCAGTTTCAGCAAGCGGATAGACAGGGTTCCGCTGGAATATCTGCGCCCCTATGGAACGGTCGAGGATGCCTACACCCTTTTCGAAGGGAACCCGCGCCTCAAGGATCAAAGCACCAATGCCTACGAGGCCAGTGTGCAGTTTCGCCCCGGGAAAATAGAATTGGGAGCTACTGCCTACTTACGCGAAACAAGTCGGCTTTGGAGCAAAAGTTATTCTCTCAATGCGACCGGAACCAGTGTCTACAGCTTTGTAAATGCTGGAAATAGCTGGAACAGTGGTGCCCAGTTTGACCTTGCCTTCCCAATCGTCCCCCGTCTCAAGGCAAGCGCCAGCGCCAATCTCTTCAATGAGCGTACTCCGATCGATACGACGGATGGCCAGAATATGCAGCGCACATTTCGCTATACGGCAAACGGCACGTTTGAATGGAATGGCAAAGACCGGGGCAGTGTACCCGGCGACGTCGCGCAATTACAGTGGTCATACAGTAGCCCATCGCGGGAGTATCAGATCCGCAAAGGTTCATGGTTCGATTTCAGCGCCTCATATACGCATAGTCTGGATCGGACGCTATCGCTCTCGGGGACATTCAAATATTCAGGTCGGACAAACCAGCGTTTGATTGCGCCGTCGGTGGAGGAAATTTCCTCACGCCGCAGAGAACCTGAAGTACAGCTGAAATTGCAGAAGACGCTATAGATAAAAATTTCCTATCGCGCCAATGCCTTGGTCAACCAATCTGATATTCGGCTAAGAACCTCTGGCAGGTGAGACTGACCCTTTTGATCTACCATAGTGTGATCATAGTCAGCAAATTCCCAGTAGGTGACGTTCTTGCGCCCGGATTTGCGGAAATTCGCGGCGAAACGTCTGGCAGATGTAACCGGGTTCGAATGATCCCGTTTACCTTGCACAACCAGAAATTCCGTCGCAGTGGCGCGCAATGCATCGTCCGATAGTCGTCTGTCCATTATATCGGACCACCATCGGTAGCTATTCGAAAGCCAAATTTCCGTGCTGTCGGGATTCTTTCTTATTGCAGCTATGTGTTCCGGCGCTGTTTTCGCCTCTGAAGGTGGCAGAACTTGCACGAATGCCTCACGAAACGGCATTCCAGTCGCCGATGAAAAGATCACCGCGACGTTCGGCCGAACTTCAGCGGCAAGTATCTGCATTGCCGCACCGCCTTCTGATCCGCCAAACAAAACGAGTTTCCCGTTCCACCATGCCTCCTTCCTGAGGCTTGCAATAACCTGGCTGTAGTCGGCGACCCTTTGGCTGATGGTATGGTGGGCCACGTAGGCCGGTCGGCAATCTTCTGGAAAAGACTTCGGAGCATCGCCTTCCAGAACACCGTATTTCTCGACCGTAAGGATTGCGGCGGATGGCAATAGCTTCCTGGCAGCCTCGATATTTGGGCTGGATGTGACCGATGTACATCCCGATCCCTGCGCCAGCACCAGGATGGGCTGTTGCGCTTCATTTGTTTGCCGATCCAGATACCAGGGGTCACGTCCGTCAATGTGGTGTAATTTCGGTGCTGGCCATCGGGCTGCATTTTCAGGCGGCCTTGGGTGTAATCTGTAGCGGCTGAACCTCCTCGGTTATGGGTGTGGCAAGGGCGGCCATGCCCTCGATCTGCAT
>NZ_JBSXOQ010000067.1:0-6060 GCF_056859495.1 Sphingobium sp. L-44
CGTGTGACGTGTGGTAACTCCACCTTACCGATGAGCCCGGTGGCCACCGAGTTCGAAATCGCATGGGGTTGGGCATGCCCAACCCCATGCGATCACCTCAATCTACACCGGAAATTACACCACGAGCGCGGACGCTAACAAATACCCCGCCAAAGTCGGCGGGGTAGGGTGGTTTCGCAATATCGGGGAGACCATCTAACGGTCGCTACCCCGCATCGGTTCCATGCTTACCGCAATAAGCCCAATAGGGCGGCGAACAACGCCCCGCACAGGGAGCCCAGAATATCGCACCGTCGACTCGAAAAATAATGTCATGTTAGCGGTGGGATCGGTGTCGGGGCGGCGGACCGTTTCTCGCCAGGTGAGCGTGTCGCGATGAAGCGACCATTCTCGTCGATTGGTTGCGCTGTTCAGTCGATCGAGCCGACGATCCCGTTGATCGCGACGAAGAACATCATCACGGCCAGGACGAACGCCTCGATTATCAGCGCAATGTCGGAACCGCCGCGCACTAGGCGTGGGTCGCGCGGCGGTTGATCTCGTCGATCACCGCTTGTTGCTGGCTGGTCAACGGCGCTGGGCATCCAGGCCTTCGAACATAGGTCTGCGCGGTCATCGGCTCTCGTCTCCTGCGCGCGCCGCGAAGGCGTCCGGCACGGTGATCTGATAGTGAGGATCGAGGCGCCCTCCGCGAACGAGCTGGCGCTTGCCGCGGCCAAGCTCGACATGGCTGCGATCAACGCGCTTGCTCCAGCTATGATCGTGGCGATCAGCGAAAAACAGGAAGAGCCGCTTGGCCCGTATGCTGCTGCATTGCTCGAGAAGCGCCGTCACCAGGCGCGGCCGTAATGTAGCGAGGTTTTCGAAGATTTTGTCGGCGTGATCGAACGAGAGCGACGTGGGCACGTCTTCCATCATTTCGATCGCGGCACGCTCTGGGCCGGCGACCCGCACAAAATGGTCCCAGGCTTCCTTCACGTCGGGTGAGGGGACGGCGGCGCCAAGCCGACGTGTTCCAAGATCGAGCCGGTGCCAGCCTGTGCCAAGAAGCGGATCCGTGCACAGGCCGCGACGATGCATCACCAGGGTGGCATCAGTCGGCAAAGTCGCAAGCCAAGTAGGGGCCGCGTGATCCGGGTCGTAGAGATGGACCTCCCGATCATTGCCGAGCCGTGCGAAGTGACTAAGGCCATGCAATTCGAGCGCTGTCATCCCGCCGATATAGAGTGTGCCTGCTGATGTGCTTTGCACCGACATGATCGCCAGCTCCCAGCGCAAGCGGCCGGTCGGCCCGTGCGCGGTGGTGCGGCGGTAAACGCGAGATGCGACGCGCTCGAGCCAACCTCTGCGGACATAGTCGTGGATCGAAGTGCGCGAGACACCCTGCATCTGCAACCAAGCGGAATCCACCAGCAGGCCGGGTGCCAGCTTGTGCAACATTTGGCTTAAAGGTTGGCGCTTTTGTCTTTCCATGACGAACGAATAGCCAAATTTATAAACCAAAGGTAAGCGAGAGTTTATAGATGCCGTAATATGTTCGTTATGAGCGAACCTTTTGCCAAATCTCAGAACTCGAGCCCGTCAGCGCGATCGGTTGCGTTCAGGCGGCTTGTGATCGAGACCGGGTCGAACGGGCTGGGCGGACGCTGCTGCAGGGGAACGCCCGGCGCCGGCGCTCCATCGTCTGACCGCCGGTGCGGACCATGGCTGGTTGAACCGTGCGTCCCGCCGCGACATGGGCATCGAGGTGAGCCTTGGCAACCGACATCATGCGCGTCACCGCCTTGCGATTATCGAACAGCGTGCGCCGGATCACCGCCTCTACCACGCGCATCTGGCTATCGATGGCGCGGTCGTTTGGCAGCGTCCGGCCATCGGCCCGCTCCTTCGCGCGGTCTTGCGGTCGTTCCTGCAGTGACGCGCGAGGGGGCCCAGGCGTGCGGCTGTCGGCCGCGTCACGCGCCACCATCGGCGAGATCGTGCTCTTGCTCGCCTCGCCGCGCAGGCGATCGAGCTCCTGCAGATCATCAGCCAGGAGGTTGCCTCGCTGCTGTCAGAGTGTCGGACATGCCTTGATCGCCATTAAGTTCGGCGACTGCGTTCGCGGTCATCGCCATGACGAACGCGATCGCTGCCTGCTCGTCGCCGGGGCCGGCAACTCCGCGAGATCGCCAAGGACGAGCATATTGTCGATGATCTCGGCAAATCCCGCCAGTTCATCGGCGGTTAGCATGCGGGTCATGACCGGTTTCTCCCTTTGCGTGTCGGCGAGGCTGTGGAGCGCTGCGCAATGGGCCTCGATCGCCTACGTGACCGCATCGGAGCCGGCCCCGATGACCGGCGGAGGGGCGGGCTTGTTCGAGCGCAGCATGACGAGCCGTGGCGCGACTTTAGGAGGATCGGAGATCCGCGCCGTTAAGCGCTTCGAGCGGAAATATTCGATGGCGATTTCGATTTGAAGCGCGACATCCGAGGTGCTGCGTAGCATTTCGTCCGAGGACGGCAAAATTTATCCGGCATTGAGAAGGGCGATCTGCTCTCCCAGAACCTCGGGCGGAGTGGGATAGCCCGTGCATTTGCGGGGTGTGCTGTTAAGGCAATCGGCGACGGCCTGGATCTCCTTTTCCGACAGACGGCCGTTGGCCATGGTCTGCGCGGTCGTGGGGAATAGCCGCGAAACAGCGGATGCTCGTCCAGGTGCTGGTTGCGTTTGAGCTCGCGATAGATCGTCGCCGGATGGCGACCCAGCGCATCCGCGATCTACCGAACAGACCGTCCGGTGGCCATCAATTGATAAACATCCCGGCGCTCGTCCAAACCCAGATGCTGATAGCCGTTCATCATGTGCCTTCCTGGAAAAGGGATCAAACCCTCATAAATCCTAGGATTTCGCACTTCGATTTAGAGTCCAGCCGCTTACACGATTTGTTCCTGCCATTTAGAGAAGTCACAATCTCTGCCATTTAGAAATGTCACACGCTCGTGGACAGCAGGGGCTGCGTGGAGCCATCCATACAGCGCAGCGCAGACCCTGCTGATGCGCTGACCTTGGGGACCCGCTGCTCTGCAGTGGGCCCGGTCATGCCCTTTGCACGAAGCTGAGCGTGCCGCGTTCGCGCAACGCCTCGTCACTGAGCCTGAGACCGCGCTTGAGCTTTGAACCACCCAGTTTGCGGCGGTCAATCTTTGGCGGCGGTTCTGGCTCGGGGAAGAGATGCAGGGGCTGGTCGCGGCGGGCAGGGGCGTCGTTGTTGCGCTTGCGGTGATGCGGCATGATGGCCTGCATCTGTTTTGCCAGCATCAACGCGGCATCGAGATGCTTGTTCTCGACAATGGCGGGCTGGTTGACCTGCCGCATCTTGTCGAACTGACGGTAGGGCAGGACATGGCCCTCATGCTGGATCTCAAGCCGGCCATCGGGATATTCGCACACCGTCACCCGCTTGCGCGCCAGTGCCTTGCTAATCGCGGTCGGCTCCAGGATGAACATCGCCTTGTTGTAGTGGAGCGTCAGCGCCGCTGTCACGGTCCGCTGCTCGCGCCAGACCATAATCGAGCGCAGATCGTCATGCGGGGCGAGGGGGCGGTGCAGATCGCGGGTATCGAAGGCAGGGCGGGCGAACCGTGCATTGTGCCTGGCCATGTAGCTGGCGAGAAAGGCGTTGGCCTCGGCGATGGATGAGATGCCATCAAGCCGCATCGCTTTGACCCGCCGGTCCTGCAAGGTGCCGTTGGCACGTTCGACCCGGCCCTTGGCTTGCGGTGAGTTGGCGCAGATGATCTCGATGTTGAGCGCATCGAGAGCCCGACCGAAATGCGTCATGCCATCGCCTCGCGCGGCGCTGGCGCGGGAGTTGCGGAAAACGCTGTGCTGATCGGAATAGAAGGCCACCGGCTTGCCGTGCCGCTCGATATACTCACGCGTCGCCTCCATATAGGCGAAGGTGCTCTCGCTCTCGACCATCTTGAGGTGCATCAGCTCGCTCGTCGCGTCGTCGATATAAACGAGCAGGGTGCATTGCGGCCCGCGATCCTCGAACCACCAGTGCTTCGATCCGTCGATCTGGATCAGCTCGCCTCGGCAGTCCCGTCGGTAGCGCGGCTGATATGGGCGTGGGCGCCGGGCCACGCGATCCTTCCACAACCCGGCCTTGATCATGAACTGGCGCAACGTCTCGCAGGCCAGATGAATATCGTGCCGTTCGGCCAGATACTCACGGGCCAGCGTGGGGCCGAAATCATAATAATGCTCACGCACGATTGCGACCACGCGCTCGCGAAAATCATCGGCATAGCGCCGGTTGCTGGGCCGGCCGCGCTTGGCTGACACCAAGCCGGCAGCACCTTCGGCTCGTAACCGATCCAACAGACGATAAATCTGCCGCCGCTCAATGCCTAAAAGCCGCGCCGCATCGGTCGGCCGCAGCTCGCCACGATCCACGCGCATCAAGGTATCGAAACGCGAAAGCTCGCCATCGCTCATCACCAGCACCGCCATTATCGCACATCCTCCAACGCGAAGGATGAACATGACAGCAGCGCTCCGCCGATGATCCAAACTGTGTCATCTCTATCTAGCGGGGGTGTGTCATTTCTAAATGGCGCTTACAAGATTTAAGTTCGATAACAGAGATTATGTTAATCGCAGCACCGCAACTGTCCATGTAATCTGTGTCCAGTGTGTGGGGGAAGGCCGTGCAGTTGCCGAGGTTCCCCAACAGTATCTGCCACCGTGTCCACTTCGAATCTGCCGTCGCTCTGGCAGGCTGCGCGCATCGAGATGCCAGACGGTAGCCGGTCGTGGACGGTACTCGATGACAGTGGTGATGTCATCGCAAGCCTCCGCAACTGGATCGTGCATCTCGAACAGAGCCGGGCATCACCGAACACGATCCGGGCTTATCTCAGGCACATCGTCGAGTTCGCCAATTTTCTGAATGCGAACAGCGCCAACCTGCGCGAGGTCACGGTGGCGCTATACGATGGGTTTCTGGCCTGGCGTCTCGCGAGGTGGAAGGAGGCTTTGCCAAGCCCGAAGCTTGTCCAGTTGCGAAAGGCGGAGCATTGGCGGCAACTTTACACTGTCGCACTTGCGCTCGCGTCGTCAAAGTCAGTCCCCGTGGAGTTGCCTCCGGCCGGCGACTGAAGCCTTGGATCAACGCGGAGCCCTCGTTCTGCCATCCTTCTTGCTTACCCCGCCAATCGTGATTATATTTTAATCATCGTGATAACGAGTGATAGATCATGGCTTCAGAAACGAAGGTGTTGACGGCGCATGTCCCCCTCGGACTTGCCGAAAAGGTTGAAGCTGTGGCCACGCGCTTGGAGCGATCGAGGGGATGGGTGATGAAGCAGGCCCTGGCCGCTTGGGTCGATCAGGAGGAAGAGCGGCACAAAATGACGCTGGAAGCCCTGGAGGATGTAGATGCCGGGCGAGTGATCGACCATCAGTCGATCCAGGCATGGGCTGATAGCCTTGGAACGGATACGCCGCTGCCCTCGCCGACCAAATGAAGATCCATTGGACCACCAAGGCTTCGTCGGATCTCGTACGCCTCCACGAACACCTCAAACCCGTGGCACCCGATGCTGCGGCTCGCATAGTTCAGCAGCTTGCGCACGCCCCTAATCGCCTGCTCGATTATCCCAGGCTTGGCGAGAAGCTGGAAGCCTATGAACCGCGCGAGGTCCGTCGGATCATCGTTGGCAATTATGAGATGCGCTATGAAATCGCGGGCGGGACGATCTTCGTTCTGCGGCTTTGGCATTGCCGCGAGCACCGGAGCTTTGGATCCGACAATTAGCGACAAGCCTCAGCCCGGAACGCCGGATAGCCGGAAAACTCGGAGGGTTACGATCAAGGGAGTTTGAAGTGAGCCGCCTGCGGCGTCTTACACTTCCAACTGATCTGCCCCCCGCTGAGTGGCCCAGAGACTATGATAGTCTGGACCACGAAAGGGACGATGAATGCCGAGCAAGAAGCACAAGCCGGAAGAAATTATCGGCAAGCTGCGTGAAGTTGAGATTGTTCTGGCGCAGGGAGCCTCGACAGCAGAGGCG
>NZ_JBSXOQ010000068.1:0-15865 GCF_056859495.1 Sphingobium sp. L-44
TGATCGGATAGCGACAATACCAGCGCACCGCCCACAGGATCACATCACCCTGGAAATGGCGCCACTTGAAATCCGTCATCGTTCCGTCCGTCCAATCTCCGCCAAGCATGCTCAAGCTTCACGATTTTTGCAACAGAGCCCTGATGGATGCCCAGTTGACTGGCAGCGGGACAATTAGCCGTTCAGCTTGTCCTTGAGCGCCTTGGCGGGCGCAAAGCCCAGCTTCTTCGACGCTGCGATCTGGATCGTTTCGCCCGTGGACGGGTTGCGGCCTTCGCGTGCCGGGCTGTCCTTCACCTTGAACTTGCCGAAGCCGTTGAGGCTGATCTCTTCGCCGCTGGCGGCCGCATCGGCGATCGACGCGAAGACGAGATCGACGACAGCGCGGGCGTCAGCCTTGGTGCTGCCGGTCTGGCTGGCGATCTTGTCGGCCAGGTCATTATTGTTCACGGGAATCCTTTCCGCTCGTTGTTGGTGTGTTGCCCATAGTCACCTGCGCATGGCGACGCCATGGGCAATGCGCGCATCAAGCCCGCATTTGCCGAATAAATGGAATGGTTCGTCATGTTCGGCGCCTCACCGCACAACGGCCAGCCCGATGCGGAACCGGGTCGTGCGGCGGTCATAATCGAGCAGGTTCTCGCCATAGCCGTAGAAGCTTTGGCCAAAGAGATAGAAGTCGGGACCGCCACCCAATATCCGTCGCAGGGGATAGGACATGTCCGCCGAGACTGCGCCCTTGCCTGTCGACAGGTTGAAACGGGTGGAGGTGGAGAGGCGCAGTCCATTATCCTCTCCAACCTCCATAAAGAGGCTGCCATTGCCCCTGTATCTGCGAATGTCGGGATTGTCGGAGCGGTCGCCGACAAAGAGCCACGCACGTGGCGCCACGGTCAGGCGCCAGCCACCGCTCAGCGGGAAAGCCGCCATGGGCGCGACATAGATGCTGTTGATACTGCGCGAGGCATCGCCGTCCCGGCCGTTGGATTCATGGCGCAGGCCGATTTGCCCGCTTACCGTCGCCTTGCCCGCGATCGCGACAGGCTCCGACAGATAGAAAAGCTCGGGCTGGTAGTCGATGTTGCGGAAGGGCGATGATTCCGCACCCAGATCCCAGAACATACGCTGCGTGTATGCGAAGTAGAGGCCGTCCCGAAGGGATGCATGATCTTCTTCGCGGGCGCGGCTGCCGAAGAGTTGATATTTGAAGCTCAGCTGGATGCGCGCTTCGCTGTTCGTGCCCGGACCGTACACGGCGTAGATCGGTTCATAGGCCGACAAATTTTCGAGGAAGGCGTTGCCGACTGTCCGGTCTGCTGGCGGTGGCGCGGGCAGGGGGGGCGCCTGCGCCGCCACCTGTGCCGTTGCCTGCGTGGAAGGCGGAGCGACTTCGAGCGCGATCCTTTGATCGTTCCACGCGGGAACCGACAATATTTCGCCGGCACTGGACGAAGCGAGCCGGTATGCCGCCTTGGCGAAGCTGCCAGGTGCAAGCTCCAAGGAGGCAGGCGTAGACGAGGCGCGCTCCAGCCAGACCGCATGCGCAACGTCGTCTGCGGTGAGCGTGGCGGCGACGCGATCAGGCAGAACGACAGTTTTTTGGGTGTCTGAAGCGTTCAGCAGCCGAACGTCGACCTCGACATTTCCGCCAGCTTCGCGAAGCGCGGCGCGGCTGATCAAAATCTCGATGCCATCCTGAGCCATAGCAGGCGTCGCGATGAGGAGGGCGGCGGAAACCGCCGAAAGGATCGATGCGCGTGTCATGCGTGAAGATGCTGTCCGTTGTCGACCGGGATCACGGTGCCCGTGATCCGCTTTGCGGCGTCGCTGACAAGGAAGGCCGCGAGCGCGCCGACGTCAGCGATATCCACCAGTTGCCCCTGTGGAACCTGTGCCGCCGCGCGGTCCAGCAGTTCGTCGAAGCGGTCGATCCCGCTGGCCGCGCGCGTCGAAATCGGGCCGGGCGATATGGCGTGCGCACGAATACCCTTTGGTCCGAGTTCTGCAGCCATGTAGCGCGTTGCGCTTTCCAGCGCGGCCTTGACCGGACCCATCATATTATAATGCTCCACCACACGTTCGGAGCCGTAAAAGGTCACGCAGAGCAGGCAGCCCCCGTCCGTCATCAACGGCTCTGCCAGCTTCGCCATACGCAGAAAGCTGTGGCAGGATACATCCATCGCCATGGCGAAGCCGTCTGCCGAACTGTCGATCACCCGGCCATGCAGGTCATCCTTGGGTGCGAAGGCGATCGAGTGCAGCAGGAAGTCCAGACCACCCCAGCGTTTTTCAACTTCCGCAAAAAGTGCCTCCATCTGGCCCGGTTCGCGTACATCGCAGGGCGCGGTCCATTCGACGCCCAGCCTGTCCGTCACCGGTTGAACCCAATCCTGCGCCTTGCCGTTCACATAGGTGGCGGCAAGCCGCGCACCGCCGCGTGCAAACGCTTCGGCACAGCCGGAGGCGATGGAATGTTCGTTGGCGATGCCAATGACGAGGCCGCGTTTTCCGCGAAGGTCGATGATGGGGTTCACGGCTGCACTCCAAAGAGAACGGAAAGAGTGTGAAGGCAGATCATATGCTCCTCGTCGGTAGGGATGACGCGGACCTTTACAACGCTGTCATCGAAACTGATGGCCGGAGCGCCGGCCGCGTTGGCGATTTCGTTGATCTGGATACCAAGCCATTCGAGCCGCTGGCAGATACGGCTGCGTATGTCGGCCTGATGCTCGCCGATACCGGCCGTAAACACGATGCCATCCAGGCCGCCAAGGGAGGCCGTCAGGGCGGCGACCTCTCGTGCGGCACGCCAGACGAACAACTCTATTGCATCCGCAGCCTCGGCACGGTCGCTCGCTGCAAGTTCCCGCATGTCACTGGAAATGCCGGAAACGCCGAGCAGACCCGACTTGCTGTAGAGCATGGACTCCACCTCCGAAGCGCCCATGCCCATCTGCGTCTGGAGATGCAGTACAACGCCGGGGTCGAGCGCACCGCAGCGTGTTCCCATCATCAGTCCGTCGAGCGCGGTGAAACCCATCGTTGTGTCGACGCTTTTTCCGTCCGCCATGGCGCACATCGATGCGCCATTGCCCAGATGCGCCACGACCACGCGCCCGCGCGCCATGGCCGGGTCGATTTTGCGCAGTTGATGCGCGATATATTCGTAGGAAAGGCCGTGAAACCCATAGCGCCTGATCCCCTGATCGTGCAGCGCTCGCGGTAGGGCAAAGCGCGTGGCCAGCGGCGGGCGGTCATGGTGGAATGCGGTGTCAAAGCAGGCCACCTGTGGCAGTTCGGGCGCGATGGCGGCAATGGCGCGGATCGCTCCAAGGTTATGCGGTTGATGGAGCGGGGCGAGCGCACTGAGGCTTTCCAGCTCATCCAGCACCGCATCGTCAATCAGGCACGGTCGTGAGAAGTCTGTGCCGCCATGAACGACGCGATGGCCGATGGCGATCACCTCGCGTCCGTCGAGATGCTCTGTAGCCCAGGCAAAGAGCCAGGCGAGGAGGTCGGCATGCGTCAGCGCGGCTTCATCCCGCCAGTCATGCTCCTGCAGCAATGCTCCTGCAGCATCACGGATCGTCAGGCGCGGGGAAATACCGATGCGTTCGATCTTGCCGCCTGCCGAGAGAGTGGGCGTGCGGTCGTCATCGAGCGTGAAGAGGGCGAATTTGATGCTGGAGGAGCCAGCGTTGAGGCTGACAATCGCCTTCATGCGGGTGCCGCTCCGGACTGTGCTTCGGTTGTCTCTTCGGTGCCGGGCAATCCCGGCGCCGCCTTTGTCGCTGCGCGTGAGAGCAGTACCGCCACGGCGCAGGAGGCAAGCCGCGTGCGCAGACTGTCCGCCCGGCTGGTGAGGATGATGGGTACGCGGGCACCCAATACCACGCCCGCAGCATCCGCGCCGCCCAGAAAGGTCAGCTGCTTGGCCAGCATGTTGCCCGCCTCAAGGTCTGGCACGACAAGGATATCGGCTTTCCCGGCGACGCGCGAAACGATGCCCTTTTCCTTTGCGGCCGCTTCGCTGACGGCATTGTCGAACGCGAGCGGCCCATCGAGCAGCCCGCCCGTGATCTGGCCGCGGTCAGCCATTTTACAAAGAGCCGCCGCATCGAGGGTCGTCGGCATGGCGGGGTTGACGGTCTCTACTGCCGACAGGATCGCGACCTTTGGTTCCTTGCGACCAAGGACATGGGCAAGGTCGATGGCGTTGCGGATGATATCCGCCTTTTCCTCCAGATTCGGCGCGATGTTGATGGCCGCGTCGGTGATGATGAGCGGTTCCGGATGCCCCGGCACATCCATGACATAGGCGTGACTGATACGGCGTTCGGTACGAAGTCCGTTGGCACGCGATACGACCGCGCTCATCAGTTCGTCGGTGTGGAGCGACCCCTTCATCAGCAGGACGGCTTCACCCGAATGGATCAACCCGACCGCCTTTGCAGCGGAGTCATGGCTATGGGCGGTGGCCACCAGCCGGTATGCGGAAATATCCTTGCCCGCTTCCTTTGCCGCAGCGCGAATGCGCGCTTCGGGGCCGACAAGAATAGGATTGATCAGGCCCGCTTCGGCGGCCTCCACCGCTGCTGCGAGCGCCGCCGCCGAACAGGGATGGGCCACGGCCGTCAGTGCCGGATTGCCGGCAACAGCTTCTATCAGGCGATGATAGCCGTCATGATCGGACAGGCGGATATCGGGAAGCGCGACACGCGGGCGACGGATTTTCTCGGTCGGCGCTATGACTTCTGCTTCGCCCGCGATAACCGTTTCGCCATGCTGGTTTTCGCAACGGCAGTCGAGCAGGATGATATGTCTGTCGTCGTGCTTTTCCCTGACGGTCACCGACGCGGTTATGACATCCCCTATGCCAACCGGCCGTTTGAAACGGAGAGACTGGCTGAGGTAGATCGTGCCGGGGCCAGGCAGTTCCGTGCCCAGAACAGCGGAAATCAGGCCGCCGCCCCACATGCCGTGCGCAATGACCCGGCGAAAGAAATCCCCTTCGGCGAATTCAGGATCAAGATGCGCAGGGTTCACGTCGCCGGAGGCCAGCGCAAATACCTGAATGTCCTTCTTTGACAGCGTGCGGGTCACACTCGCCGTATCGCCTATCGCGATCTCGCCATAGGTTCGGTTCTCGATCGTGTCGGTATCGTCCAAGGCTACTTCTCCAGAACATAGCTGCCCGGCGCGTCGCCGAGCGTCGGATAACCCTTGTCCGCTGCGCCCATGGATGGCGGGGGTACGGATGCGCCGGAACGTGTGCCGAGCCATTCGCCCCACGCCGTCCACCACGACCCCTCCTGTCGGGGTGCGCGCTCCCGCCATGCCGTCGGGTCGAGCGGTGGACCGTCCATCTCGCGCGTCAGCACCTGAAAGTGCCGGTTCTTGCGGCCGGGCTCGGATACGATACCGGCATTGTGGCCGCCGCTCGTTAGGACGAAGGTTGTTTCCGCGCCGGTGAGCATGTGGATCTTATGCACCGACTTCCATGGCGCCACGTGATCGCGTTCTGTGCCGACAACGAAGAGCGGTGCACGGATCGCCGCCAGCGCGATCGTGCGGCCATCGACTTCATACTTGCCCTCGGCCAAGTCGTCATTGAGGAACAGGCGGCTGAGATATTCGCTGTGCATGGCGTAAGGCATCCGGGTGCCATCCGCATTCCACGCCATCAGGTCGATCATCGGCTCACGCTCGCCCAGCAGATATGTCTGAAGGACGTGTGACCAGAGAAGGTCGTTGGAACGCAGCAGCTGAAACGCGCCGCCCATCTGGCTGCTGTCGAGGAAGCCGTGGCTCCACATCATGTTTTCCAGGATGTTGAGTTGCGCCTCGTCGATGAAGAGCCCGAGTTCGCCCGGCTCGCTGAATTCGGTCTGCGCGGCGAGGAGTGTCATGCTTGCCAGGCGGGTGTCGCCATCGCGGGCCATTGCCGCCGCGGTGATCGACAGGAGCGTGCCGCCAAGGCAATAACCGGCAGCATGGACCTTTGCGCTGCCGGTGATCGCCGTGATCGCATCCAGCGCGGCGATCGGCCCGAGGCGGCGATAATCATCAAGGTCGAGGTCGCGATCCTGCGTGCCGGGATTGTGCCACGAGATCATGAAGACAGTGTAGCCTTGCCCCGTCAGCCATCGAACCAGCGAGTTTCCGGGCGACAGATCCAGGATGTAGTATTTCATGATCCAGGCGGGCACGATCAAAACCGGCTCTGGCCGGACCGTCTCTGTGGTCGGTTCATACTGGATGAGTTCCATGAGCCGGTTGCGGAAGACGACCTTGCCCCTTGCCGTGGCGACATTCTCGCCGACGACAAAATCCTCCGTGCCGACCGGGCGCTCTCCGCGCGCCGTGCGTTGCACATCCTCAAAGAAATGACGCATGCCGTCGGCCAGGCACTGGCCGCCGGTTTCCACTATTCTTTGTTGTACCACCGGGTTCGTGGCGATGAAGTTTGTCGGCGCAAACATGTCGAGCATCTGGCGTGCCGTGAACTCCATAATGTCTTCATGATGCCTGCTGACCCCGCCGATCCCGGTGGTCGCGGCGTGCCACCATTGCTGATTGAGAAGGAAGGACTGGGCGAGCAGATTGAACGGTGGCTGTTTCCAGGCGGCATCCGCAAATCGCCGATCCTGCGGCAGCGGTTCGATGGCCGGAGCGGCATCGGGATCCTTGGCGCTGCGCGCGACGAAATCCAGCATGCGAAGATATTTGCGGGACAGTTTCGCGCCGAGTTGAAGCTGCTTCCCCGGAGAACGGGCAAGATGCATCGCCCAGTCAGAGGCGGCGAGCGCAAGTGTCGAGGGTGAAAGGCCGAAAGTCGCCTGAGCGACGGCCGACGCGGCGGCTCTGTCCAGCACATCGCAAATACTGTCCAGCGGATCGGGGCGCTCTTGCTCAGCGGGCATGTGGCACCTCCCCATAGATCATCGTCCGTTGCTGCCGTGCGCCAAGAAGTGTTGCGGGATCATCTTCGGATGAGGCGCGAAGGGCAGGCACACCGCTGGCGAGCAGATCCAGCGTAGCGTCAATGAACGCCGTCTTTTCCTCGGCTGTGTTCGACAGGCCGCCCTGCCGCAGGATGCGTCGCTGGGGGATCGTTACAAGCGCGTCAAACAGGAAGCCGGCAACGAAGTCGATTTGCTCCGGCGTCGCTTCCGACACCCCAGGGTCGCTCCGTAAAATGTTTTGAAACGCGCTGACCCAGTGGTCGATTACGCGCTGATATGTCCCGTCTTCCAGATCGGGTTCCAGGCGACGCAGTTCCTCCCTGAGCCCCATGAATGCCAGCGCTCTTGGTGTGGTGGTCGCCTCGACAAGAATGTTGGCAAGGAAGGCCATCTTTCTTCGAACATTCCCTTGCGGCAGTGGCGTGTCCACAAGAGCCGCAAAATAGCCTATTTCCTGTTCGCGAATGGCCAAGAGCAAGCCGCGCTTCGACCCGAAGCGCTGATAGAGCGTACGTTTGCTGACCTGCGCCGCCGCAGCCACGGCATCCATGCTCGTTGCTTCGTAGCCGCGCAGGAAAAACTGCTGGGTCGCGACCTCCAGAATATGGGTGCCCAGCAATGTGGTGATGGAGCCGGGCGGCCGGCCAATTCTCGAGTGCGGTGCGGGTATCTGGGGCTGTCCCGGTATGGCTTTGCCCATTTCTTTTTCCTCGGTGCGCGAATGCAGAATCATAGGCTGGAATATGACCTGAAGCGATATATACACTTATACGTATACATACTGATTCCTGCGTGCCGATGGAAAGAGTGAAAGGCGATCATCCGAGCGACAAAGGAGCTGAGTTCTCGATGACTGGAATCGCGATCGTAACAGGCGGGACACGCGGCATAGGTGCCGCGGTCACGAAGGCCTTGAAAAAAGAAGGATATCAGGTCGCAGCCATCTATCACGGCAACGATGTGGCGGCTGAGCGCTTTGCTCGGGAAAATGCTGTGCCGATATTCAAATGGGATGTTTCGGACGAGGCGGCCTGCCTCGAGGGCACTGCGCGGGTTGAACAGGAACTCGGCCCTGTTTCCGTTCTTGTGAATAATGCAGGAATCACACGCGACGTGATGTTTCACAAGATGAAGTGGGAGGATTGGCGGGCCGTACTGTCCACCAATCTCGATTCCATGTTTGCGATGACGCGGCCTGTGATCGAGGGCATGCGCGAGCGGCGTTCCGGCCGCGTCATCAATATTTCGTCGATCAATGGCCAAAAGGGGCAGGTCGGGCAGGTCAACTACTCTTCCGCGAAGGCTGGCGTGATCGGCTTCACCAAGGCGCTGGCGCAGGAAAACGCCGCACGCGGCATCACGGTCAACGCAGTGTGCCCCGGTTATATCGACACTGATATGGTCGCTATGGTTCCGGATGAGGTCAAAGCGAAGATCGTGTCCACGATTCCGGTGGGTCGCCTTGGGGCGCCCGATGAAATCGCCTCTGCTGTGACCTGGTTGGTTTCTCCAATGGCCAGTTTTTGCACCGGATCGGTCCTTACCGTGAACGGTGGGCAATATATTGCCAATGGGTGATGCTGCGCTTTCACCTACCTTACGGGGGCATCAATCCCCGCGTCTCCACGTAACCTTGAACTGACCTGAAAGGATTTTTCAGATGAGCTATCCCTTCGATCAATGGACGACTGTTGCCGGTGCGAACCGGGACCTGCTTTTGAAATATGCCGAGATCATGCGGCATGCGGGCGAACGCCAGGCGAGCATCGCGACGCATACGCTTGCGATCCTGTCGCCCAAGAACGGCGAACAGGCGCAACCTGTGCATGCGCCGAACTTCTCCGGATTCTCGGAGATATGGCAGGAAATCGAACAAAACCGGCAAGCGACCATGGAAGAAACCAGGGCAGCCTTCAAAGCGTGGCAGGCGGACGTCGGCCATTGCTTTGAGGCCGACGCCGGCCGTCAACAGCTCGCTGCAGCCTTTGAGACATGGACATCATCCTTGTCGAAGTTGTGGCCCGGTGCTGCCGCAGGCGAGAAAGGCAAAGCCGAGAAAAAGCCGGCGTCCTGATGATTGCTTGAGTCAGAGTCATGGACCTCTCCTTCCATATTTCATGAGGGCTAGGAGGTGCGTGTGCAGGCTGGCTGGAACTTGATCGTGGCGTCAGAAAGGGACGATGTGCGGCACAAATTTGGTTTTGGAACAGGGGAGGCCCGAAGAGGGTGGCAAGCGTCACGGGCCGCCTGCGCGCTTGCTGTTTTCGGCTTTCTTTCGGGATGTTCATTCGCGCCGGACCATGTGCGACCGGCCCAGCCGGTCCCTGCTGTCTATAATGCGGAGACCGTACCCGGCAGGGCGATCGCATATTTGGGCTGGCGTGATTTTTTTCGCCATGCCGAGCTCCAGCATCTGATCGAGGAAGCGCTTGCGAACAATCGTGATGTCCGCATTGCGGCTACGCGGGTGGCGGAGGCACGCGCGGCCTGGCGTATCGAGGGGGCGTCCCTGTATCCTCAACTCGATGCTGTGGGAACGGGCACGCGGGGACGTACGCTGTTCAACCTGCCGACGGTCGGGGCCACACCGGTCGATGTGAAACAGATCAGCGCGCAGTTGAGCGCCAGCTGGGAAATCGACTTTTGGGGGCGTCTGCGGAATCTGCGCGATGCCGCGCGGTGGCAATATCTTGCCACGGAAGAAGCCCGCAGGGGTGTTGCTACCAGTCTGATCGCGCAGGTGGCCAATGGCTATCTGCTCGAGCGCGAATATGAGGAACGTGTCGCGCTCGCAAAGGATTCCATCGGAACACGCGAAGAGTCCCTGCGCATCATGCGCCGACGCTTTGACGTTGGTTCCGGTTCAAAGCTGGACATGATGCAGGCACAGATCCTGCTGGCACAGGCGCAGGCAACGTTGCAGGGGCTGGAGCAGGATCGCGTCGTCAATCGCAATGCCCTGGCGCTGTTGGTAGGACGGCCGGTGGACATTTCGCCGGGCAGACTTTCCCTTGCGGACGTGCCAGAAAACATGGTCCTGCCGGCCGGGTTGCCTTCGGATCTGCTGACCAATCGTCCGGACATTGTTGCCGCCGAGTATCAATTGCGCGCGGCCAACGCCAATATCGGCGCTGCCCGTGCTGCCTTTTTGCCCAACATCAGTCTGACGGGTGCCTATGGCACCATGAGCGACGAACTGGACGGACTGTTTTCAGCCGGAAGCAAGGCGTGGACCTTTGCACCGACCATAGCCCTGCCGCTCTTCAATGCCGGTCGACTGAAGGGCAATCTGGACGTGGCGAAGGCGCGGGAAGAACGCGCCGTCGCCGAGTATGAGCGTACGGTGCAGGCTGCGTTTCGTGACGTTTCCGACGCGCTGGTGCAGCGTCGGCAGTTGCAGCTTCAGATCGGTACGACACGCACGATGCTCGATGCGCAACGCGAACGCGCGCGGCTCGCGCTGCTCCGCTTTGACAATGGGCGATCGGCCTATCTGGAGGTTCTGGACGCGCAGCGCGATCTGTTCGACGCGGAACAGGCGCTCGTCCGGCTTCGGCGCGCCGAACTGGCGAGTATCGTCGCGCTCTATTCAGCGCTGGGCGGCGGTTTTGTCGCTGACCAGACTTTTGACAACGGCCCTCAGGGCAACACTGATGGGGGATCCAATCCATGACGCAGCCGACGAAGAAGACCTGGCTTATCAGGGGAGGGATCGTGGCAGCCGTGGCCGCAATAGGGCTTCTGCTCTGGTCGCTGCTGAAGCCGTCGGCGCTGCCGGAAGGCATCGTCGGCGGGAACGGGCGGATCGAGGCGCTGGAGATCGACATTGCCGCCAAAAGCCCGGGCCGCATTCGCGATATCGTCAAGGACGAGGGCGAACTGGTCAATGCGGGCGACGTGGTGGCGCATATGGATGTCGAGACGCTGAATGCGCAGTTGTCCGAAGCGCAGGCGCAACTGGCGCAGGCCCTGAACAATGTCCAGATCGCCGAAACGCAGGTCGGCCAGCGGCAAAGCGAGCATGCAGCCGCGGTGGCGACAGTCCGCCAGCGGGAAGCAGAGCTCAATGCCGCGCGTAAGCGCCTTGCCCGGTCCGAAACGCTGGCGCGTGAGGGCGCAACGCCGGCGCAGGAGCGCGACGACAATCAGGCGGCCGTCGAAGGGGCGGCGGCAACCGTCGAGGCGGCCAAAGCGCAACTGGCATCGACGCAGGCCGGAATCGCTGCGTCGCGCAGTCAGGTGATCGGCGCGCGCTCCAACGTCGATGCGGCGCGCGCGACGATCGTGCGGATAAAGGCAGACATCAACGATGCCGATCTGCGCGCGCCGCGCGGTGGCCGGATCCAGTATCGCGTGGCGCAGCCGGGCGAGGTTGTGGCCGGCGGCGGACGCGTGATGAACCTGGTCGACCTGTCGGATGTGTATATGACCTTCTTCCTGCCGGAAACGACCGCCGGGCGTGTCGGCATCGGTAGCGAGGTTCGTCTCGTGCTCGATGCCGCTCCACAATATGTCATTCCGGCGAAGATCAGTTTCGTCGCCGACGTTGCGCAGTTCACGCCCAAGTCGGTGGAAACGGAGAGCGAGCGCCAGAAGCTGATGTTCCGGGTGCGCGCAAAAATCGATCCCGCGCTTCTGCGCCGTCACATCGCGCAGGTGAAGACCGGGTTGCCAGGCATGGCCTATGTCCGTGTCGATCCCAACACGCCCTGGCCAGCCAGTCTTTCCAATCTTGTGAAGGAATAGGCCAGTGGCCTTGTCTGCGGAACGCCCGATGGTCGTTCGCCTTGCACAGGTGCGCCTGCGCTATGGCAAGGCGGAAGCGCTGCGCGGGATCGACCTGGATATAGAAGCCGGCCGAATGATCGGCGTCATCGGCCCCGATGGTGTGGGCAAGTCCAGCCTGTTCGCGCTGATCGCCGGCGCGCGCGCAGTGCAGGAGGGGACGGTCGAGGTTCTGGGCGGCAACATTGCCGACAGCGACCATCGGGATGCCGTCTGCCCGCGCATCGCCTATATGCCGCAGGGGCTGGGCAAGAACCTCTACCCCACGCTGTCGGTAGAAGAGAATCTGCAGTTCTTCGCGCGCCTCTTTGGCCACAGCGCAGAGGAACGCCGGCGACGCATCGACGATCTTACCCGGAGCACCGGCCTGTATTCCTTCCTGTCCCGCCCGGCGGGCAAGCTGTCAGGCGGGATGAAGCAGAAACTGGGGCTTTGCTGTGCGCTGATCCACGACCCAGACCTGTTGATCCTTGACGAGCCGACCACCGGTGTCGACCCGCTGGCGCGCGCGCAGTTCTGGGACCTGATCGCCCGTATCCGCAAGCAGCGCCCCGGCATGAGCGTGATCGTGGCGACCGCCTATATGGACGAGGCGCAGCGTTTCGACTGGCTCGTCGCGATGGACGATGGTGCAGTGCTGGCCACCGGCACACCCGCCGAAATCCTTGAACGTACGGGCTCCGACAATCTTGAGGCGGCGTTTGCTGAGTTGTTGCCCGAGGAAAAGAAGCGCGGGCACAAGCCGGTGATCATTCCGCCGCTCGACGTTGACGAGAATGACATCGCCATCGAAGCCCAGAATCTGTCGATGCGCTTCGGCGACTTTGTCGCGGTCGATCATGTCAGCTTCCGCATCCGGCGGGGCGAGATATTCGGCTTCCTTGGCTCCAACGGTTGCGGCAAGTCGACGACGATGAAGATGCTGACGGGCTTGTTGCCAGCCAGCGACGGGCAGGCCTGGCTGTTCGGCAACGTGGTTGATCCGCGTGACATGGCGACGCGCGGCAGGGTTGGCTATATGAGCCAGGCCTTCTCGCTCTACAGCGAGCTGTCGGTCCGGCAGAATCTTGAGCTGCATGCCCGGCTGTTCCATGTGGCTGCCGACGAAATACCGGGCCGGGTCGAAGAGATGGCGGCGCGGTTCGGGCTGGAGCCTGTGATGGACGATCTGCCCGAGCGCTTGCCGCTCGGTATCCGTCAGCGCCTTTCCCTGGCCGTCGCGATGGTTCACAAACCCGAGTTGCTGATCCTCGACGAGCCCACCTCCGGCGTCGATCCTGTTGCACGCGATGCGTTCTGGAGGCTGCTCGCCGAACTGTCGCGGCGCGACAAGGTGACGATCTTCATTTCCACCCACTTCATGAATGAAGCGGAACGGTGCGATCGCATGTCGATGATGCATGCGGGCAAGGTGCTGGACAGCGACGTTCCGGCGAAGCTTGTGGAAAAGCGGGGCGCAAAGACACTCGAAGAAGCGTTTATCGGCTATCTGATCGAGGCAACGGGCGAGAGCGAGGTCGAAGCGGAAGAGGTGACGCCGGATCAAGCCCGGGTCGTCCATGAGCCGCTTCCCGTGAAGCAAAGTTTCAGTCTCCAGCGCATGTTGAGCTATGTCTGGCGTGAGGTGCTCGAACTTCAGCGTGATCCCGTGCGGGGCACATTGGCGCTGGGCGGCACGGTCATATTGATGCTGGTGATGGGCTTCGGAATAACGCTGGACGTCAACGACCTGCGCTATGCCGTGCTCGACCGGGATCAGAGCAGTGTGAGCGAGCGCTACCAGCTCGACATTTCCGGATCACCCTATTTCACCCAACGACGTCCGATTACAGACTATGACGACCTCGATCGGCGGATGAAGAATGGCGAACTGGCGCTGGCCATAGAGATACCACCCAATTTTGGCCGCGATGTGCAACGCGGCCAGGATGTTGCCATCGGTGCATGGTTCGATGGCGCGATGCCGCAACGCGCGGAAACGGTGCAGGGGTATATCCAGGGCATGCACCAGCACTGGCTGGCCGACCAGATGCGTATGGCCGGCATTTCCGGGACAGCTGGATCCGTATCGGTTGAAAATCGCTTTCGTTACAATCCCAACGTCACCAGCCTGCCTGCGATGGTACCGGTCGTCATTCCGCTATTGCTGCTGATGCTGCCGGCCATGCTGACGGCTTTGGCGGTGGTGCGAGAGAAAGAGACCGGTTCCATCATCAATCTGTATGTCACGCCAGTGACGCGATCGGAATTCCTGCTTGGGAAGCAGCTCCCCTATATCGCGCTCGCCATGATCAATTTTGCGGTCATGTTCCTTATGGCGATCTTCCTGTTCAACGTGCCGCCGACCGGTAACGTGATGGCGCTTGTCACGGCGGCATTGCTATTCTGCGTGATATCGACGGGCATGGGGCTGTTGGCGTCGGCGGTTACGCAAAGCCAGATCGCAGCGATGTTCCTTGCCATGATGGGTACGCTGATTCCGACCATTACCTATGGTGGCATGCTTGATCCCGTATCCTCGCTCGAAGGCGGGGCTCGGATCATCGGCGAAATATATCCCTCGGGTCACATGTTCACGATCAGTCGAGGTATTTTCAACAAGGCGTTGGGTTTCGCCGACTTGCTCGGAGCCTTTTGGCCATTGCTGATTACCGGGCCTTTGATCATCGGCGTGGCTACTATGCTCCTTGCAAAGCAGGAGCGTTGATCATGCGCCGGAAGTTCGCGAATATCTATCGGCTGGGCGTCAAGGAGCTGTGGAGCCTGTGGCGGGATCCTACCATGCTGTTCCTTATCATCTTCATGTTCACTTTCGCAGTCTATTCGGCCGCTACAGCCTCTCCCGAAAGCCTGCACAGGGCATCGATCGCTATCGTGGATGAGGACAGTTCGCCGCTCTCCCAGCGGATCGCTTCGGCCTTTTACCCGCCGCAGTTCGTAAAGCCTGTCATGATCGCGCCAGCACAGATCGACCCCGGCATGGACGCGGGCGTCTACACTTTCGTGCTGCACATTCCATCGGGCTTCCAGCGCGACGTCCTGGCGGGGCGATCGGCCGAAATACAGTTGAACACGGACGCCACGCGGATGACGCAGGCCTTTTCCGGCAGCGGTTATATCCAGCAGATCGTGTTGAGCGAGGTTGAAGAATTCAGGACGCGGTATCGCGGAGAAAGTTCTTTGCCGGTACGTCTGGAACTGCGTGCCCGCTTCAATCCCACGCTGGATAAAAGCTGGTTCGGCGCGCTGTCCCAGATCATCAACCACATTGCGATGCTGTCGATCATCCTGACGGGTGCAGCACTGATCCGCGAACGGGAGCATGGCACGATCGAGCATTTGCTGGTCATGCCCGTGACGCCGTTTGAGATCATGCTCAGCAAGGTATGGTCGATGGGGCTGGTTGTGTTGCTGGCCGCTTTCATATCACTTCAACTGGTCGTCAGGGGCGCACTGGGCGTGCCGGTGGCCGGCTCTCAGCTGCTCTTCTTTGCGAGCGCTGCGCTGGTTCTGTTCGCGACGACATCACTCGGCATATTCATGGCGACGATCGCCCGGAACATGCCGCAATTCGGCATGCTGTCGGTTCTGGTACTGTTGCCGCTCCAGATGCTCTCGGGCGGTACGACCCCGCGCGAGAGCATGCCCGAATTCGTTCAGAACGTCATGCTCGTCGCGCCGACGACGCACTTCGTGCAACTGGGGCAGGCCATCCTGTTCCGTGGCGCAGGCATCGATGTCGTATGGCCGCAAATGCTGGCGGTCACCGCGATCGGCACCGTATTTTTCGTTATCGCGTTGAGGCGTTTCCGCAAGACCATCGCATCGATGGCCTGAAGCAGCAGCTAGACATCCAGCCGCTGCTTCACGTCCGTCAGGAAATCGACATGCGCATCGGCGGTTGTATAGCCCCGATACATCGTGCCGACGCTGGCATGCGTGCCGCCGGCGTCACGCCAGCGGCGCAGCGTGTCGAGGGCTCTGTTGCAAAGATTGGCGGCAGTCAGAGGTAGGCTGTCGCTCTGCGCCGATCAGGCGGCTGCTGCGAAATGGTGGTTGAGCATGCCCATGGCCTCCGTCAGCGCCGAGGGCCCAATGCCAAAAGCTCTCTCCAC
>NZ_JBSXOQ010000069.1:0-11450 GCF_056859495.1 Sphingobium sp. L-44
ACCGCAGGCCGTTCCTGATCACGAAGATGATCCCGCTGATGATCCGACGGTCGTCCACCCGTGGCACCCCGTGCGATAGCGGAAAATATGGCTCGATCCGGCGCATCTGCGCCTCCGACAACCAGAGCAGGTCACTCATGACGACGTCTCCTCACGCCGTCATTGAATCAATCCTTCGCTATCACCGCAAGCGATTTAATAGGTCCTGAGCCTAGGTCGGGGCGGTGCTGGCTGGACTGCCAAGATGCTTCAATGCACCTGGCGGTATCGGTTGAGTCCGGCGCGTGACATGGCGCCGGATTAAAGCCGAGTTGATCGCAGGTCGCGAATTACAGGACAATTAACCACAATTCCTGTGCAGTCCGGTTGATAATCATGGTTGCTGTCGAACATTCATTTTGCTCGGATGCCTGCATCTTCAACCACCGCCGGGACGAAGCCCAGCTTTTGCTGGCCAAGCGCTTGCCCGGAATGCTGTCATGCCGCCACGCGTAGAGCTGCTGCGGCAGCAGCCCATGCGTCCGCGCGATTTCCGCGATGTTGGCGCCGGGCTCAAAACTCGACGCGATGATCCGCGCCTTGGCCTCGGCCGACCAGCGGCGATGCGCCGGTCCCGCTGGAATGACATCCATGCGCGAGGGGCGCTGCCCCTTGTATCTGTGCCTGAGGTCATGAGGATGACCTGGCACCATGAGATCGGGTGGCCACCCGATCTCATGGCCGCAGTGTCGACGCCCGTTGCCCCTCAGGTCCGTTCGACCGTCGGGAGTTTGGGATCGGCCTGCTTGTTGCCCTGCGACCGAACAGTCGGATGGTTGCCAATCGCACAGACAAGGCAGGTACAAGGTGACGCACATTATGATCGGAGTCGATAGTTCGAAGGCATGGCTGGATGCGTGGACCGCGCCGGATCATGCGAACGCTGTGGCAACACGGCCGAAGGCATTGCTGATCTCGCTGATTTCGTGTGGGAACATGCCGGTGATGATGGGCTGGTCGTGCTGGAGGCGAGTGGGGGATGCGAGAAACTGGCCTTCCTCCAGCTCTGGGCGCAGGGCATCGCCTGCACCATCGATAATCCGCGTCACGCCCGCGCCTTCGCACAGGCGATGGGGTGCCTGGAAAAGACCGACCGCATCGACGCCCGGATGCTGGCCTGGTTCGCTGATGCCCGCAAGCTCATCCCCACGCCGCCGCCCAGCGCACAACAGGCCAAGCTTGAAGCGCTCACCGCGCGGCTGCGTCATGTGACGCGCGATATCATCGTCCAGAAGCAGCGCCGATCAGCCACGACCGATCCGCTGGCCCTGGCCCAGATCGGCGAAACACTGGCTCTGTTCGCCAGACAGGCAAAGGACATCAGCGCCATGATCGCGCAGTCCATCGCAAGCAATCCTCACTGGCGCGCCTTTGATCGCACCATCCGCTCAATCAAGGGCTTGGCCGATCGGACTACCGCTTATCTGATCGCCGATCTGCCCGAACTGGGCACCCTCTCAAACAAGGCTATCGTCAAGCTCGTCGGGCTCGCTCCCATCGCAAATGACAGCGGCGCCAGATTCGGCAAAAGGCGAACTCGCGGTGGCCGCGCCTCCATTCGAACTATCCTCTTCCTCGTCGCTGACATCGCCCGGCGCTTCGAGCCAAGCCTCGCTGACTTCCGCGACAAACTCCTCGCAGCTGGCAAACCAAAGCTCGTCGTCCGCATCGCTCTGGCCCGAAAGCTCCTCGTCAGGCTCAATGCCAAAATGCGCGATACCCGACTTTCAATCCCTCTGACCTATTGACGAGACAGATAGTCGCTCCTGCCTTTCGAAACCTGTTTCGAATGTTCTTACATCATCAGCCACTACGATACCCCTCGGATGAGGGGCAAAACATAGACAGATCAGCAGCTACGAAAATGTGGGGAGGTTTTGGCGTTTACGGACAATTAACCAACATTTCTGCGCAGGTTGGTTGATAATTAGGGCAGCAGTCGAGCATTCATTTTGCTCGGATGCCCTCCCCCCTCCCGCCTGAGATACTTCACCAAAACTTCTCAGCACGCCCCTAGACGCCCGGCGCCGCGCAACGTGGCGCGGGGCCAAAGTCGAATTGATCGACGTATGGGGATTACGGACGATTAACCAAAATCTCTACATAGGTTGGTCGATAACAGGGGCGGCAGTCCAGCATTCATTCTGCACGGATGGCCCCCTCTCCTTCTGTACCCGACAGTCCTCCATGATGCCTAACTGTCCTGCACATCATCTACCTGGAAGCGTGTTTGACTAACCATCGCCATTTTGACATATGTGTCCGGGATAGGGGGTTCAATTTCGACGTTTTTTACGAACCGCCCTGATTCGAGACCGTAACAAGGGGACGCGCCGATGTTGTCCGGCCAGATTTTGGACACCATGATCACATCGTGCGAAAACGCCAAGAGCGTATTGCGACGAGCGGCGATCGATCCCTCTGATCGCAAGACCCTGAGCATCACCATGGGGGCGTCGGTTGCCGCGGAATTTCTCGGGCGGACCCCTGAAGCACTGGCCAAGGCGGAGGCGCGCGGTCGCCTGCCCGCGCCCAAGACCGCGAACAATGGTCGACGCTTCTATACGGTCGAGGACCTTATCGCGATCCGCGAGGCGCTCGGCATTAAGGCGGGCAAGTTGCCCGACGAACGCGCTGTCGTGGTCGCGGTCCAGAATTTCAAGGGCGGTGTCAGCAAGTCGACCACATCCAAGCATCTGGCCGACTATCTGGCTTTGCGCGGCTACCGCGTTCTCGTCGTCGATTGCGATCCCCAGGCCTCAATGAGTGTCATGTTCGACGTCAATCTTGAGGAACTGGTCGAGGAGACGCACACACTTTCCAATTATCTCTCGCCCCGTATCGATGAGGCGGATTCCTTCCGAAAGACGATCAAGCCTACCGCCTGGCCCAACATCGACATCTGCCCAGCCAATCTTGGGCTGCAGGATACAGAGTGGGAGCTGACGGCCACCATCGAGGAAGGACCGCACGCCATCGCCGGAGCGTTCAGAATGCTGCGTGTCGGGTTGGAAGAGGTTCGTCATGACTATGATGTCATCATTCTTGACCCGCCGCCGGCCATGGGTTTTCTGGGCGTCAATACACTGAGCGCAGCGGACGGGCTTCTCATCCCGGTGCCGGCACGCCAGCTCGACTATCTCTCGACGATCCACTTCATGCAGACCTGTCGCGAGGCGATGAGCCTAGTGTCGAAGTTCGACAATTCCATCGATTATGGCTTCATCAGGGTAGTATGCACGATGTTCCAGCCCAATCGCACCAACGAGGCGCAGATGCTGCAGGTCATGGAGAAGACCTATGCCGGCCAGATGCTCTCGACTCCGATCCTGCTTTCGGAAGAGATCAAGAATGCCGGGATCGCGATGTCGTCCATCTACGAGATCAACAAGCCTTACGGCTCTCATCAGACCTATACGCGCTGCAGGGACAATCTCAACGCCGTGTTCAAAGAACTCGAGAAGGATATCTGCAAGCAGTGGCCCTCTCGCCTTGCCCAGCTGGGCACTGACAGGCTGACGGAGGCGGCATGAGCAGCGCGGGAGGACGCCGTCGGAGCCTTTTGGCCAGCGCGATCGACAGCCTGGATATTATGGCGCCTGTCCACGAGCAGGGCAGCGCGGCGGTCGCACCTGCCCCATCAAGCCCCGCGCCCACGCGGCAGGAGGCAGCCACGCCCTCCTTTCTCGAGCGGCGCGGCGTTGCGTTTGACGAGATCGCGCGGACCGTTAAGCGGCCCACTATCCGCATTCGGCCGGACGAATGTACCGTGTGGCCGGGTAATGCGCGCGACTATGCGAGCCTGAGCCATGAGCGCTGCGCCTCGCTCATTGACTCCATCAAAGAGGAGAATGGCAATCGGGAACCGGTTGTCATCCGCCGGACGCAGGATGGCGAAAAGCCCTATGAGCTGATTGTAGGAACAAGGCGCCATTTCTCGGTCGCCTGGCTTCGCGCCAATAATCATGCCCAGATCGATCTCATCGCACGCATTGAGACTCTGGATGATGAAGGCGCGTTCCGCCTTGCCGACATCGAGAATCGCGAGCGTGAGGACGTGTCCGACGTCGAGCGGGCTCGCAATTACCAGCATGCGGTCGGCGCTTATTATGGTGGCGTGCGGGCGCATATGGCCGAGCGGCTCGCCATCGGTAAGCAGAACCTGCACAACCTGCTACAATTGGCCGAGCTTCCACAGGAGGTAGTGGACGCATTTGCAACCCTGTCCGATCTCAAGGTTCGTCATGGCATGAAATTGTCGCCGCTCCTCAAGCAGCCGACTTTGCGCGATGCGATCATGGCGGAAGCCAAGATCATCAGCGCGGAGCAAAACCGGCGTCGACGAGCGGGCGAGCCGATGATCGATGGCCCCCAGGTTCTTCAGCGCCTGGCTGCCGCTAATGCACGCCCGGCGACCAAGGCAGCCCCTCGCCATCGCTCCAGCCTTTCGACCAGCAAGGGCGAGGAGTTTGGTCAGATCGTAGCGGACAGTCGGATCAAGGGCATGACGCTGACGATCAATCCTCGGGGCAAGCTTGATATCGACGAGATCCTCGAGGCGCTGCGCCCGGTGATCGAAGGCGCCAAATTCACATCGCGATAGGATTTTGTCGTCTTAATTCAGATACTTATCTAAGAGTAAAACATGTTTTACTCTGATGGAGTTCAAGAACGAACATGGCTTCACGGAAGGATGCCCGGGACGATATCCAGGTTGATCTGTTTCTACCGCAGCTCACCACCCTCCCCATGCGCGATCAGCGCGAGACCATGGAGAGGCCCTTCTTCTCGCTTTCAAAGCGCAAGCGTCTCAAGCCGATCGACTATGTCAGTCCCGATCGCAAGGTAACGGTCCATGTGAGTGCCAACTCCGAATATGGGCTGGCGACAATCTATGATCTCGACATCCTCATCTACTGCGCCTCTGTGCTGATCGAGCATAAGAGGCGTGGGGCAAATGACATTCCCCAGACGCTTCATATCGTCCCCTATGACATGCTCACGACGCTCAAGCGCGATGCAGGGGGACGATCCTATGAGCTGCTTGGCAATGCGCTTGATCGGCTCCAGTCGACCACCGTCAAGACCAACATCCGTTCAGGCGATGCCGTGGAGACGACCTTTTCCTGGATCGACAGCTATAGCCAGCTCAAGGATCGCAATGGCCAGGTCCGTGGTATGCGCATCACGCTTGCCAAATGGTTCTATGACGGCGTCCTGATGGAGGGTGGGGTTCTTGCAATCGATCCGGCCTATTTCTCGTTGACCGGCGGCCGCGAACGCTGGCTCTATCGCGTCGCACGCAAGCATGCCGGCGGCGCAGGCCCCGATGGTTTCTCGATCAGCATGCCCACGCTGTTCGAGAAGTCGGGTGCGGAGGGCGACTATCGCCGCTTCAAATTCGAAATGGCGAAAATCGTCAGGGAAAATGCACTGCCGGGCTATGCCCTCGACCTTGTCCACAGGGAAGGCACCGAGCCAATGATCCGCATGGCGCGGCGGGAGCTCGATACCACGCCCCCCGCCCTTTCCTCTTACGAGCCCAGCGCTGCACCCGCACGGGCGACAAAGGGTAGAGAGGCTGCAGACGCCAGGGAAGCACCAGTGCGCTTTCCTGAACAGGGTTCCATCGGCTATGGCGCGTTCGGAGCGATCGCACGCGCCAACCTGCCCTCGCCCCAGCGCGACCATCTGGTTGTTGCAGATGATTTCCGCGCCTTCCTGCGGGCCCGCGATATCGCCTTTGACGCCAAGAACATTACCAGCATCTTTGCCTCCTTCTGCGCGAAGCAGCGTCCTGCAAGCTGAGCCTTGTCGGCATCAGGATCGTTTTTGCCTGCGCCCAGGCGATCGGGAGCGGTCCGTTCCTGAAATACCGCCTTGAGGGGACGGGTAATGCCCCTCCCCTCTCCTGCCGATCGCGATTGCAACTTCATTACTTAGAGCCTGCTGCGGCACTCATTCTTGCCCTTCATCTGATGTCCGCTGCATGAGTGGCCGATCGGCATTGACGGCAATCGGGCGTGCATGAGCACGCCGGATCGCATCGCCGGCCCCAGCGGGTATCAAGGGCGTCGCTTGACCTGTCGTGGCGGCAAGCGCCCGCCCCTGCCCCATGCGCTGGTTCTTGGAAGCCACCGGTTCGCCGGCCCACCGCCAAGCCCCCCAAGTCGAAGCTTCCCGCTCTGTTATGATCGTGCCGATCTGTCGGTCTCGCGCGACGCTGATCAGCCAGAACATGCGAAGGCGGTATTTCAGGAACGGCCTCTGCACGAGCCCGACAGCCGGTCCGCACACGATGGCCAACCATGTACCGATCGCTGCGAAAGCTGGAAGATCGTCGCGAGACATCTGTGTTTCAGCCTCGTGCGCCTTGCAGCGCCACATCGATAGCGAGAGCCTGAATAGCACAGGTCGGGCGAAGATGCCCAGGACTGGGCAGCGCCCCTGGCGATGCATCCAGTCCTACAGGTAGCGGCTCATAAGGGCGAACAAAGGCAAGATCTCTGCGGGAACACCCCTTGGGAGGGGAGGGGGCCTTGCCCCGGACAGGACGAGGCTGCGGCACAGGGAGCCGGCATCGGCTGATCCTGAAATCCCGTTCATGGCAGATGGCGCACATGCCCTCGTCACTCCATCCGTTCCCGAAGTTCCGTAGCGATGGGGGCGCAAAAATGGCTCAAGCCCGCTCCGTGCCCGGTTGGATACCAGCAAGAAGCGGCCAGATGGCCATTTTCCAGCCGAATGCCATGTTCCTCAAATACCGTGCCTGCCAGGCAGCGGCGCTATGTCGGTCGCGCTTGCCGATGGGCCCGCGCCAATGCTCTCAGCTCAATTTTCGTCGCGATCGGACAGGTGATACGCATACGAAAGCCCCGATTTTCCGGTGACTTACCGGCAAGTAAAACATGTTTTACTCTCTATCGCCCGTTGCTCCTGCTGGCCTACGACACGGGATATCAGGAACGGCCAACGGGACTTTAGGAACGCATCTACGGGGTATCAGGAACACCAGTTGCGGGACTTCAGGAACAGGTCAGCGGGACTTCAGGAACGGCGCTTCTGATGCGAATCGCGCGGACTCCGCGATTCGCCCAGCCTGTTGGGCAGCCCTAACTTCTTATGGATTCTTCTAAACCTGATAAGACGCGCCTTGCGGCGCTTTCCTTCCTGGTTGAAATTTAGCCGGAGACTGGGTCTCTCGGAAGACCCTGGATTGCTCGATTGCACGTAGAGCTTCAACGATAGCCTGCTGATGGCGCAGGGAGGGAAGGGTGCGCCGGACAATGGGCCAGAAGTCCGGACACCACTCGCGCGGACATTACGGCCCATCCATCTGCCCCGACCCGCATAGTCATAATCTGGACGCAGCACCTGCCAAGTTCGAGGGCCTTCGACAGGGCAGGGGACGCATCACCGCACCCGCTCATTGGCGGCATATGCCGGCCAGGGCTAACGATCTCGACAAACATCTTGAGGCTCGCCAAGTCCAAGCCCAAGCCAGAGATGGGAGGGCCTCTTGTGTCAGTCCCAGGCCGGGAATTGGACTGACAACCGACAAGCGCCACTACCAATGCCGGCATGACAATGCTCGGTTTCCTCATCGATATGAAAGCCTGGTCAGCAAATCTTGTGCAAGGCCTGATGGGAAGGGCCTGCCAAACAAGGATTACGCGCATATCCCCTGTTTTCGCGCTTGGCTGCAGAGGAGGGGAGCGATACCAATCTCGCAACCGAAGCCTCTCTTCATCATTCATGTCGCGTCCCGGTCATCACGGCAATGTCCGCTCGGCGCAGATGATCAGGTCTTTTGTCGCACGATCTATCCTCGGCAGCCGCTGGCCAGGCAGCATGCTGCGGTCACAGGCCGTCGCGGAGATCCGCTCAAGGAAGAGCGACGGGATGAAAGGGCATCCTAACCCTGCGATCGGAAACATCTGTGCATTTCGTCGAGCCCCAGTGGCTCAGAGCAAGGCCTGTCCAGGCGTCGCTCGCAATCATTCTGGCTCTGCAGTCGCGTGGCTTGCGCTTGAAACATGCAGTGCAACGCGACAGGGGCGCTGGTGAATGGACGATCTGCCGCGGCCCGATCAGAGCCCTCATTGGTTGATGCAGGCTTGATGCTGTCACTCACCAAGTATGAGAACCATCTTCAAGCGGCCAACAACGCCGACTGACCTCATGCATGCCCTATGTGCCCGCGCAATAGCTGCGATGATGCCTCTCGAGAGGAACAAATCATGAAATCGCGCATGGTGCGTTTTAAGGGCTACTGGAGGGCCTTGGGCGCGCCGGCAGGATATGGATCATCAATGCCGCATTTTGGCTCTCAGAAGGGCTCCTGGAAGGGGTGATTTTTGGCCTCAACCTCTCCGAGAGGCTCTGCAAACATAGGTTGGGATCTTTGCTGTTCCACCAAAGTCGCGCTTTGTGGTTCGCTGAGCGGGATAGCATAGCGCCGGTAGCTGGCCTGGCCAGTCGTTTCGATCAGCAGGCCTTCGTCATGCGCGATCGACAGCAGCTTGATGGCGCCGGCGTGCGTGAGACCCGTACGCTGTGCCACGTCGCTGCTGTTGATCAGGGGGCGCTCCATTGCAAAGGCCATCAGCTCTCCAAGTTGACCGCTGCGTCGACGACGCACGAGAACATGGCGCACGCGCATGGCGAAGGCGCGCAATCGGTTCTCGAGTTCGAGATGGGCCATTGCGCCTGCCCGAATGGCGCCAAGCCAGAGATGCTCGGCCTCCTCGCCGCTCGCCGTCTTCCAGCGGCCACCATTGTGGCGCATGCCCAATGCGACAAGCCCGCCCTGCGAACCTGGCTGACGGCCCATGCTCCACCGGTCACCGATAAGAAGGCTGGCGACAACGTCGCCGCGTCCAAGAGGCGCGTGGCGCCGCCAGAGGGAAGAGAGACGGGCGGCCATGAGAAGGGGCGGGGCAGGGGGCAGTGCTGTGCTGGCTCTCGACCAGGTCTCGATGGCCTGAATCGTTTCCCATCGTGAGTCCGGTCCGGCGCCTGCGCTCTCCCCACCCAGCCAGGCGAGAAGCTGTTCGGGCTCTTCGAGCAGCGCCCTGCGGCTGATCGGTGCCCCGATCGCATCTTTGCAATGTGTAAGGTCATAGTCGCCCGATCGCAGTCGACCGCGCTTGTCGAACACAAGCGCGTCGGCAGGTATGTCGAAACTGTCGGCCCAGGCGAGGGCATGACGCTCGGTCCAGGCCATGCGTGCGCGCCATGCGCCGGCAATCGGAGATGTGGCCCATCGATCATCCAATCGCTCGAGGGCGCCATGGGCCTTTGCATAGGCAAGCATAAGATCGCTGCGATCCACGTCGGGCTGCTTTCCACGATGGCTATTTCTACAGGATGTTTAGTCCAGTTTCCTGCCATTTGGTAATCCATAATTAAAGCTAAATGTCATTTCAGTGAATGGTGAACATAGCTTGAAAAACTGAATAACCGACAAGGGCCATTATCATTGATCCAAAATCGGTGGTTTTCTATAAGATGGCTTATGACAGCGAAGCGAACATGGGCATGAACGATACGTCCAAGCGCCCCTTGCGCGGATTGAGAGCCTTCATGGCGCTGCCGGAAGAGGCCGAGGTTCCCGTGCTCTCCCGGCCGCAGAGCGAGCCTGTTGCCCCGGAGCCTGCCACATCTCAGGTCCCACCCGATGCGCCGCCGGGCCCGTTGCTGACCGGCACTGTTATGCCTGCGCCCAGGCAGCGTTGGGCTTATGGCGCGCGTAAGCAGGAACTGGCCGCGCGGCGAAGCTGGCGCGAGGCCGACCGCGCGCGCACGCCGCTGCAGCGCTTTGAGGCGGTTCTCGCCCAGTTGCCCGGTCGCGAACGGCCGGTGCTCAACATTGATCTTGTCGAGGCGACGCTTGCGGCCAGTGCTGCCAATACGGTGCGTGGTCTCCTTGCTGACATGCGCGGCTTTGGCGATGCCTGCCGCGCCCAAGGCGTGAGCGCCTTGCCTGCGCAGCCCGCCTCGGTGATCGCATTCCTGCGGGATCGCGCAGATGGGGTAGGGGGAAAGTCTGCCCGTCCCGCGACATTGTCCCGTATCCTATGGGCTATCGGGACCTTCCATAGGTTGTTTGGGCTCGAGGATCCCACCAGAAACGACCTTGTCCGTCTCGAGATGAAGGCCTTGCGGCGCCGTCTTGGCACCGCCCAAAAACAGGCGCGGCCTTTGCGATACAAGGGGGCCGTGAGCGATGTCTTCGGCGCCCAGAGCCGAGGGGTGAGCCTTAAGGCATTGCTCGAAGCCTGCGGCTCGGACGAAAAGGGGATTCGGGACCGCGCCTTGCTTTCCGTCGCCTATGATACCGGTCTGCGCGCTTCAGAACTTGTGGCCATCTGCTTTGAGCATATCCTGCCTGCAAGCGATCCTGATACCCGGCTCCTCGTCATTCCCCGGCATAAGGGCGACCAGGAAGGGGAGGGGGCTACTGCCTTTCTGTCGATGCGCTCGGTCCTTGCCCTTCAGGCTTGGGCGAAGGTCAAGGACGAACTTGGCGTACCCGGTGAGCAGGGCGCCGTCTTCCGGCGTCTGTTCATCAAGATGCGCAAGCCTGCCGATCCGGCGAAATTGCGTGCTGATGCCCGGCGCAGGGCAGCAGCTACCTATTTGGGTCTACCCGGCCTAATGTTGGACGAGGGTAGCAGCAAGCGCGCGGGCGCTGGTCCCTTGAAGGTGGTTACGCTTGGGCAGGAACCGCTTCGCCCCCAGGCGGTTACGCAGATATTCAAGGCACGTGCACAGGAGGCCTGGGATAAGGGCCTTATCCCCGACCTGACAGCTGAAGAATTTGCCCAATGGCACAAGGGGATCAGTGCCCACTCTACACGGATCGGCATGAACAACGACCTGTTTGCGGCCGGCGAGGATATTGCCGGTATCATGGATGCGCTGCGCTGGAAGTCACCCAAGATGCCGCTTCTTTATAACCGCAATCTGGCAGCGGAGCACGGCGCGGCGGGGCGGTTGCTGACGCGCATGAAATAGGCGTCACACAATCTCGGCCCGTAGGCGTTACAAGTCGTTCTGAAGGTCGCGCCAAGCCTGTTCTGCAGCAGCTTTTGCTGCATTGAAATCCGTTGCCTCTTGCGTCTTTAGAGGCTGTGTCAGAACGCTGACGTAACGGTGGACGGCCGAGTTTCGATATGATTCCGAGGGGTTGCGACACCAACTTTGGAAACCATCATGTGGAACCCGACCGCCCGCGCGCATCATAGCCGCGCACAGCTTCGCTATGAAAGCGATCTTACCGATGCAGAATGGCGTTTAATTGAGCCGTATTTGCCCGCGCCGTGCCAATGCGGACGGCGACGGCGTTGGCCGATGCGAGAGATTATCGAGGCCATTTTCTATTTGCTGCGGGCAGGTTGTCCTTGGCG
>NZ_JBSXOQ010000070.1:0-12565 GCF_056859495.1 Sphingobium sp. L-44
CGCTTTTGGATCAGGGCAGGCATGCCTGCCCTGATCCAAAAGCAGCCGGCTTTTCTCACAAAGGCCGGACCAGTGTTGGGGTGAGGGTCATCGTGGTCCAGACTATCATAGTCTCTGGGCCACTCAGCGGGGGGCAGATCAGACTCGAAGAGCAGCGATGATATCCGAGGCTCTGGGACTCGCGTTATACGCACTTCGACTGAAACCAGCCCACACAGCCGATCGCGCAAAGTCTAACTAGCTCGAGCCTTGAGTTTGCGGGATTAGCGGATCCGGCTGCGCTTCTGGCCGTTGAACAGTCATCTGACCAAGTCAAGACATCATTTCCAAAGGAGTCGCCATGTCGCTCAACGGCCGTACGATCGCCGTTCTTATCGCTCCGCGCGGTACAGAAGAAGTGGAATTTGTGGAGCCCATGAACGCACTTAGGAAGGCCGGAGCGTGCGTCAAAGTGATCGGCCTTCAACCTGGCCAAGCGCGCACCAATGTTAATGATCTTGATCCTGGTGGCGAGTATGCCGTCGATACCGTATTTTCTGAGGCGGATCCGGCTTCATTTGATGGCTTGGTCATTCCCGGCGGCAGTGTCGGCGCCGACAAGTTGCGCGCGAGCGCCGAGGCGATATCCTTTGTCGAAGCAATTTTCGGTGCTGGAAAAACGATCGGTGCGATCTGCCACGCGCCATGGCTCTTAATTGAAGCCAAGATCGCTAAAGGCCATTCGCTCACCTCCTTCCCGTCAATTAAGACGGATATCCAGAACGCTGGCGGCCTTTGGGTCGATGAGAAGGTAGTGATCGATGGCCAATGCATCACCAGCCGCAGTCCTGAAGACCTGCCGGCATTCTGTTCTGCGCTCATCGAGGCATTTGCCGATACGCCATCGCGCTTGACAGCGCGGGACTGATTCTGAACGGGCGGAAATGCAGCCGCCATCGATATTTCAACAGGGTGAGGGTCTATGATGTTTCGTAAGAAGACCGCGCGGAATCGCGCTTTTGGCAAGTCTTATGATGAAGCGATGCAGGATGCAGTGAAGATCGGGATTGCGGAAACCGCAGCGCGCGCAGCCGTCACAGCTACGGTCACCTTCGCGGTCGGGTGGCTGCTCAAGCGGACTTTCGAGAAGACGGTGGCGCAGAACGCGCAATCCGCCTGCAAGACCAAGCCATCCATGGCGACAAATAGCCCTGCGGTGAGTTACAAGCAGACGCGGAAGCGGCCTGACGCCGATAATTCAAACGCTCCCTGAGGCAAGGCTTGGTATCCTCCATATGACCCAGACAGTCCGAGGCATAATACCAGTGGGAAGGCCGTAACGAAATTTGCGGATGAAGATATTTCTTCGGATACAAAACGCGCCTGCAGTAGTTATTTTTTTAGCAAGTCATTGATTTGCGGCCCCCCTAGCCCTGCATCGGAAGATGCAGGGTTTTTACTTCTGTGTTTGTGTCGCAGCCTCTCCATCGATCTCGAAGCGCTCGCCTGATACCACTTGCGAACGTGGCAATCGCGACCTCCACCGCTCGGTCGCCGCCAGCCCTGTCCGCACGAGTTCAAGCGACCCTTTGCGCTCGACCCTGTTCTGGTGATGTGCGAATGCATGACGATCCAATCTGCAATGCTGGACATGACGATGGTGTTTGCCGATTTTCTGCGTAGTCGCAGGCGTAATCTGCTGAGTGCCCAAGACCTTGGAGCACTTGAGGAAGCGGTTGCCGATTTAAGGACATTGCCTGCCCGCAAGACCTTTATATCTCGCGATCAAAATGTCAGCATGAGTACCTATCTCATCGAAGGTATGATGTGCCGATACATGGATGACAGGCAAGGAGAAAGGCAACTCGTTGCGGTGCATGTGGCTGGCGATTTTGTCGACCTCCATGGCTACCCGCTGGGTCATCTTGATCATGACCTCGCGACACTGACCGCCTGTAAGATAGCGTTAGTGCCTCATGCTGCTCTCGATCAACTCGTCGCGACGCGCCCGTCACTCACGAAATTGCTATGGTTCAGCACGCTGCTTGATGCCGCCATGCATCGCGAGTGGATATTTCGTCTCGGTCGTCTCGATGCGATTGCGCGGGTCAGCCACTTCTTTTGCGAGACCGAAGCGAAATTGCGAGCGATCGGTCGAAGTGATGGAGCGCGTTTTGCTCTTCCTATGACCCAAGCCGATTTGGGAGAAGCATGCGGCATAACGTCCGTTCACATGAACCGCATGCTGCGTGAACTCAAAGATCGCGATCTCCTAGCAATCCACCGCCATGATGTTGAGATCCGTGATCTGAGAGGTCTGGCGCGGTTGGGTGAATTTGACCCTGCCTACCTGTTCCTCGACGAGCAGGACTGACGGAACCGCCGCTGGTGGCATATCGTTCTTGTGTCCTTGAGAAGGAGCAGAGCCGTTATGCCTACCCCAGGTATCCATGAAGAAGCCGGCATTGCCTCAGCCCACGCCGGATTGATCATGCTGGATGGACCGAACGGTATTGCAATAACGCTGACAGCCAATGCAGCAGAGGGGACGGGCCTTTCTCTTCTGCGTGCCGCCGAAATAGCGCGTGAGCAAGTGGCTGCAGGCGAAGACAAGGATTTTCCTGAAGAATGAAATTCTCCTGATTGATCTAAATCAATACTAAAAATCATTTCGGTATTGGATTGTATTTTTTATTATTGCTGCAATGCAACTTTAGGCATTTGCGGGGCTTTACTTTGCGGCTCGTGTGCAGGGGGATGAACGAGGCCTATCTCCGGTAGAGGATAGCCGCATGAAGATCGCTCAAATCGCTCCCCTTGCTGAAAGTGTGCCGCCCAAGCTTTATGGGGGTACCGAACGGATCGTCTCCTATCTCACAGAGGCGTTGGTGCATCAGGGGCATGAAGTGACCTTGTTCGCGAGCGGCGATTCGCAGACATCGGCTGAGCTTGTTCCGATTACGCCGGCGGCGCTGCGACTGACCCCGGGTATCGTCGACACCATACCTTATCATATGATGATGCTGGATGCGGTGCGGCAAAGGGCCGACGAGTTTGATGCGCTCCATTTCCATATCGATCTGCTGCATCTGCCCATGATCCAGGATTTTATCGGACGAACCGTCACGACATTACATGGTCGACTGGACCTTCCCGATCTGCCGCCATTCTACCGGTGTTTTGGCGATCACTGTCTCGTGTCGATCTCCGATCATCAGCGCCAGCCCATGCCACCGGTCAATTGGGGTGCGACCATCTACCATGGTCTGCCGGTCGATCTGCTGCAGCCCAGCCTCGGCGCCGGTGAGGGGTATCTCGCTTTCCTCGGGCGCATTTCACCCGAGAAAAGACCAGACCGCGCCATTCGCATCGCAGCCCGGGCCGGCATCGAACTGCGAATTGCCGCAAAGATCGATGCTGTCGATAGGGGGTATTGGGAAGAGGAAATCGCGCCCCTCATCAAACTCTATCCCAATATTCGCTTCATCGGCGAGATCAACGAACAGCAGAAAGCGGATTTTCTCGGGGGTGCAAGGGCCTTGCTCTTCCCGATCGACTGGCCCGAGCCTTTCGGTCTTGTAATGATCGAAGCAATGGCTTGTGGGACACCGGTCATTGCGTTCCGATGCGGATCGGTGCCCGAGATCATCGAGCATGGGCGCTCGGGTTTCATCGTGGACAGCGAGGACCAGGCGGTCGAAGCGGTGGGCCAACTTCGTCACCTTGAGCGCGCAAGGGTGCGTGGCGCGTTCGACGCACGGTTCACGGCTGGCAGGATGGCCGCAGACTATGCCGCATTATATCACAGGCTGCCGGGCGCCCGTACGGATGCCGCCTGGCTGCGTCGCCAGCGCGGCGAGGAGTCGGAATTGCAGATCGTCGCATAGGAGTCGCCATGTCGCTGACCCAACCGCAGCCAGGGGTGCCGGGCATTGCAGGAGGACAGGCGCTGTCACAGGCGCAAACCCAGTTCTTCATCCCTGCTACCGCTTCATTGCACGAGCGTCGGCCACGCACGCTCAAGCATGGAGACAGCTTTGCCGTCTTTGACCATAGCGGCGACGCCATATCCGGACCTGGCAGTCCCGAGGGTTTCTATCATCGCGATACGCGCCACCTTTCGCACCTTTATCTCACGGTCAACGGCATGCGCCCGATACTGCTGAGTTCGGCGCTACGCGACGACAATGCGATGTTGACCTGCGATCTGGCCAACCCGGATTTCCTCGGATCAGACGGCCGCGTCGAAGTGGAGCATGATCTGATCCATCTGCGTCGCAGCCGCTTCCTGTGGGAAGGCGCGATCTACGAACGGATCATTGTGCGCAATTTTGACATTGCAGAGCGCCGGGTATCCGTGGGCCTCTCCTTCGCTTCCGATTTCGCGGATCTGTTCGAGATACGGGGCATGACAAGATTGCGCCGTGGTACCATGCACGAGCCGAAGGTCGAAGAGGCCGATGTCCTGCTGGGATATAAGGGGCGTGATGGCCTTGAGCGGTCGACACATCTCCATTTTGATCCCGCGCCAGCCCAGCTGACGGCCGAGCAGGCGCTATTCGATGTCTCTGTTGCTCCCGGCGGTCGATGCACATTGTTCGCACGTGTTGCCTGCGAACAAATGAGCGAAGTTGATCAGCCCCTGCCCAAGCTGTTCCTCAAATCCCTGCGCGAGGCCATGCGTGCGCTGCAGGTTTCACGCCGCCGCAGTGCGTCGATGCGATCGTCCAATGACCTCTTCGATGCTGTGACGCGACGTTCGGTATCCGATATCTCGATGCTCTCCACCGGTACGGAATATGGTCCATATCCCTATGCAGGCATTCCCTGGTTCAGCACGGTTTTCGGCAGGGATGCGCTGATAACCGCACTCCAGACGATCTGGATGGACCCGGCTATCAGCCGAGGCGTGCTGGGATATCTCGCCGCGCACCAAGCGACGCATTTCGATCCAGCCGCCGATGCCGAGCCAGGTAAAATCCTGCATGAAGTGCGTCATGGCGAAATGGCCGAACTGGGTGAAGTTCCTTTCCGCCATTATTATGGCAGCATCGATTCCACGCCGCTTTTCGTCATGCTGGCCGGTGCATATCTGGAACGCACAGGAGACCTTCAGTTTCTCGCCGGAATATTACCCAATATCGAGTCTGCATTGCAGTGGATCGACAATCATGGCGATCGCGATGGCGACGGCTTCGTTGAATATGGACGACTGACGGATCAGGGGCTGCAAAATCAGGGCTGGAAAGACAGCCATGATTCCATATTCCATGCTGATGGCAGTATTGCCAAAGGCCCGATCGCTCTCGCCGAAGTTCAAGCCTATGTTTATGGCGCGTGGCAGGCGGCGAGCAGCATTTATCGCGCAACAGGTGATCTGGATCGCTCGGAAGCCTATCTCGCTCGAGCCGTCGATCTGCAGGATCGTTTCGACGCGACTTTCTTTGACGCGGAACTGGGAACATATGTACTTGCGCTCGACGGGCAGAAGCAGCCCTGTCGCATTCGCTCCTCCAACGCAGGCCATGTTCTTTATACTGGTCTGGCTCGAACAGAGCGCGCACCTATGGTTGTGGCGACATTGATGGCGCCCGCCTCATTCTCCGGTTGGGGTGTGAGGACGATAGCGTCGACCGAGAGACGCTATAATCCCATGAGCTATCATAATGGGTCGATCTGGCCGCATGACAATGCGCTGATCGCCGCGGGCTTTTCGCGATATGGCTTTCAACGTCAGGCGGCGCAGATTTTCGAAGGCCTCTTTGCCGCTGCAACCTATGTTGATCTCCTGCGCCTGCCGGAGCTGTTCTGTGGTTTCCCGCGGCGGCGTTCGCAGGGCCCGACCTTCTATCCGGTCGCTTGCAGCCCCCAGGCATGGTCGGCAGCGGCTCCCCTGTCGCTCATCCAGGCCAGTCTGGGACTGGGGTTCAACGTGTCGTCCAACGAAATCATCTTCCGCCAACCGACCTTGCCGACATTTCTCGACAGTCTTTTCATCGCGTCGCTTCCATTGGGGGCGGGAGAAGCGGATATCATGCTCGACCGCCTCGGAGATACGGCGGTCGTCAAGCCGCAGCATCGTGACAGTCGGGTGAGGATCGTCACCATAGCGTGATCATCCTGTTTGCCCCAGGCGCAGAGATGAGCCGGATGGCAGAGGCCGATTGTCTCCCCCCGTACAAAGCGCCAGCCGGGCTGCGCATGTCAGTTATGAGCGATCGGAATTTGAATGATATCACGCGAGCGTATCGACAATGGAGGATTGATCCTCTTCATCGCTGTCTCGACGGTCGGACTTGCTCTGATCATTTCGGGTTTCATCTCGGCATTGCTATGGGCGGCTTTGGCAGCCTTGCTGTTTCAGCCGCTTTACAGGCATATTCTGATCGATTGTCGCGGACGACGTAATCTGGCGGCAGCGCTGACGCTGCTCATCATCATCATTGCCGTCATCATGCCGGCCCTGATCATCGGAAGTCTCGTTGTCGAGCAGGCAAGCGGCGTTTACGCAAAGATCAGAAGCGGCCAGATCGACTTCGCAACCTATTTTGGTCAGGTTCATGCTGCCTTGCCGATGCGCATGCAACATTGGGTCGAGAATGCCGGCTTTGGTACGTTCGAACGGGCGCAGGCAAAAATTTCTCAGGCGTTGAGCGCCAGCGCCAGCATGTTGACGCAACGCGCTCTGACGATCGGCGCGGATGCGGCTGCTTTCGTACTCTCCTTCGGTGTGGGTCTCTATGTGAGCTTCTTTCTCCTGCGCGATGGGGAGGCGCTAGCACCCCAGATCATCAAGAGATTACCTCTCGAACACGCCATATCCCATCGGATCGCAGCGCGCTTCGTGATCGTTGTTCGAGCGACGATTAAGGGATCGGGAATCGTTGCCCTGGCGCAAGGCTTTCTGGGCGCCGCTACTTTCTGGATAGTCGGCATGCCGGCCGCCCTCTTATGGGGGGTGCTCATGGCGATTGCGGCCCTGCTGCCAGCGATCGGGCCTGCGATAATATGGCTTCCTGTGGCGACCTATCTGCTTGCGTCGGGTGATCTTTGGCAGGCCATCGCCGTGATCGCTTCAGGCGTCTTCGTGATAGGTCTTGTCGACAATCTCCTGCGGCCAATGCTCGTTGGTCGAGACACCGGGCTGCCGGATTGGCTCATATTGGTGACGACTCTGGGCGGAATCGAGACGCTTGGCCTTAGCGGTATCGTGGTGGGGCCGATCGCTGCGGCATTCTTCCTCACGGGATGGGATATATTGTCAGAGCAAAAAGGCGCTACCACGTGCGACTGAAGCGTGGATGGCCAGTCCGCGCAAAGTGCCCGGAAACACGAAATCGAACTGGTGGAACGATCAGGCGATTGCCGCATTGTCGGCAGACCAAAGGCGCCGCATTCAAGGTCTCCGATCATGTTCAAATATGTTGCGATCAGGCAGGAGAAGGGCCGCTGGCATGTCAGTGCCGAGAGTGGGCGGGTGGGAGATCCTGTTCTCAATCTCGAAAATGGGGGCTACGCCTCTCGCATGGATGCCCTGCAGGCCGCTATGATCTACGCGAAGGACAATCGCCTGGATATCGTCGAGATGGCTCTTTGACGCGAGCGGGACGCTGGCGCGACCGCGTCCTCAAACAGGCATTGGTCGTTCAAAATCCTGTTTCCGGTCTCGCGCAGCCCGAGCAAGTCAGAACCGATATCTTCAATGTTGGGAGCGATGGTGACATGAGCATAATCGCTCATTTTTCGATCTTGTTCATACCCCTTACGGCGCGAAAGCGCAGCCATTCGTCGCACCCACATGAACAAGCAACACCCAAGCTTTGGTGCGCCATCTCGATATCATCGGGGACCAGGCATGGTTCCTAAGTCGATCCTCTTGCCACGAAATGGGTGGGTGCCAAATAATCCCGTCCTGCCGGTCAAGCTGTATATCGAAGTGGAGCCAAGGGAGCGGACGGATCTGGCCGAAACTTTCGAGGCACGCTTTCACAAGCATGGCTGGGAACCCGAATGGCGTGATCAGATCTACGATTATGATCATTATCACTCGACCGCACATGAGGTGCTGGGGATGGCATCGGGTCATGCCATTCTCGCGCTTGGAGGATCCAAGGCATTTGAAATCAAGGTCAGAGCCGGCGACGCGTTGCTGCTGCCTGCTGGAACCGGGCATCGCGCAATTGAGCAGAGCCGGGACTTTCTGGCAGTAGGTGCATATCCGGCGGGACAGAACTGGGACATTTGTTGCGTCGCGCCCAGCCAGACGATGCTGGATCGGATCAACAGCCTGGCTTTACCGAAATATGATCCGGTCACCGGAAGCACATTTTAGCCGCCAGCACCGCCGGCCTGCAGCCTGATAACGCTCAACAAGTGGATGCTCAAGATGGACCATTTCAGACATTGGGGCGTTCATTGCATCAAGGAGAGATTAAGCCGATGCACCTTCCCCCCGTCATGCATTTCGTTGAGACGCTACCCGCCCCGCTGCCGCAGATAGGCATGTTTTCAGATGCGGAAGAGCTGCAGCTTTCGGATGACCATATGCCGACCCGGTCTGCCACCGGACAATATGTCGCAATGGGTGGCGCGATGCTGCTGGCTGCGATGCTGCTGGCACGTGGGCTGCGGTAAGGGCCGGCCGGTCAACGTCTCCGAAATCGTAAACAGGAGCCCCTACATGCTGTGGACAATTCTTCTCGTTATCCTGATTCTATGGGTTCTGGGCGCGTTCGTCATCCCGATCGGGGGTGGTCTGATCCATCTCCTCCTGGTTCTCGCCGTCATTGTTCTGGTCTATCAGTTCGTCACCGGACGACGAGCCTGACCGGCCTGACCGAGCGCGTGAAAACCCATGCCAATTGCGATCGGAGATGACGCGATCGGCCAAGAGGAAGACTGGCATGCCGCACAAGGATGTTCGAGCCGTAAAGACAGCTAAGAAAGCCGGAGATAGAACGGAGAATATGGGTAGCTGCGGCACGGCGCAAAGTCCGGTTTCTGCAATCGAACAGTCGCACGGGACCTCCAAGCGGGCAAGGCCAATTCTGACGCTTGCGTTCACCGCACTCAGGCGCACCTAAGCTACGCCGTCGCGCAAAGGAATCTAGAGCGGCGTGTATCCACATCGTGGCTATCGCGCGCTCCGGCTTGTTGCCGGCCAGCTGACGCGCACATGGTCCCGGTAGACCGCGACGTGCATCAAGTCCGCCTCCTGGCACACATGCTCAGTCATGCCGACGCACCTGAAACTCTTCGCGAAATCGCACTGATCGAGATCAATGTCAGCCGATTGCCCAGGAACGGCCTGCCTGGCCAGGGATTGATCTTGGTGTTGGGTGGCATCTGCCCCTGGCAGAATTGGAGAGTATCATGAGCATTGAAGGTAAGGCCAAGGAAGCCGCCGGTTACGTGAAGGAAGAAGCCTTCGAGCACGGCAAATCGCCTGAAAGCCAGAAGAAGGCTCAGGAAGGTCGGGATCTTCGCAATGAAGGTCGAATCGAAGACGGCAAGCCGCCGAAGACCGACAAGCCCGGCACCGGCGACTGACAATCTTCAGGGTCAGAATGCGCCGCCCCAGACGGGGCGGCGTTTTTCGTTGGCACTCAAAAGGCAAACCGGACAATGTCCATCATAGTACTCAGCAAGGAGCGAACATGGCAGAGCGTCTCACCATGCAGGATCCACGCACGCAATATCCCAGGCCGCCATTCCCCGAGCAACCGCAACCTGCTCCGGGCATCGCCGCGAACATGAATCCAGAACCTGATCATGGCGAGGACAGCTATGTCGGTTCAGGAAAGCTTAGCGGCCGCAAGGCGCTCGTGACCGGTGGCGATAGCGGCATCGGGCGGGCTGCGGCCATCGCCTTTGCGCGAGAGGGCGCCGATGTCGCCATTTCCTATCTTGCGAGCGAGGAAGCTGACGCAAGAGAAGTGATCGAGCTGATCGAACGAGAGGGGCGCAAGGCCGTCGCGCTACCGGGTGACATCACCGACGAGAGCTGTTGCCACAAGCTTGTCAATGAGACGCTTTCCGGTCTCGGCGGGATCGACATCCTCGTCATCAATGCTGGCCACCAACAATATCGCGATGACGTCACGGCCGTGAGCTCGGAAGATTTTGATCGCACACTCAAGACCAATCTCTATGCCATGCACTGGATTACGCAGGCGGCGGTTCCCCATCTTCCAGCTGGAGCATCCGTGATCACCACAGCATCGGTGCAGGCCTATGAGCCATCGGCTATTCTTCTGGACTATGCCACGACCAAAGCAGGCATTGTCGCCTATACCAAGGCGCTTGCAACGCAACTGATCGAGAAGGGTGTCCGAGCCAATGTGGTCGCGCCCGGCCCATTTTGGACCGTACTGCAACCCAGTGGGGGGCAGCCGCAGGAAAAGGTCAAAAAGTTCGGGGAACAGAGCCAGTTCGGTCGTCCTGGCCAGCCTGTCGAGATCGCGCCGATCTATGTTCTTCTTGCCTCTCAGGAAGGCAGCTACATCACTGGCGAAGTGTATGGCGTGACTGGGGGAGCAGGTATCGCTTGACCATGATATGGCCCCACTTAGCGCGGGGCCGGGTGGTAACGAATATTTGGGAAAGTTCCGGAAAATCGAAGTCAGGTGATCATTAACCGGTTCGTCAACCGATCGTTGATTCCATGATCATCAGTGAAGAATGCGCTGCAACGTCGGGATCAACCACATATGCAGTGCCGGCTTTAAAATGAGAGGCGCGGCCGGATGCTTCGCAACGGCGGGGTGATCGAATGACGCAGAACAAAATAGATAGGGGATGTCGTAAAGCTCGAGATCGTCTGCCAGGAGACCTACATCCTCTCTCTTCAATCGTATATCCAGAACCGCTCCCGCAGGCATGTTTCTAGCCACTGCCTCGACACCGTCGGACAAAGTGGCATGGGGGCCATCTACAACATAATGGGCTTGCTCGAGCATTTCGACAAGGAGTTGTGCGATGACGGGATCATCCTCAACCACCAGAATGGATCGGTTCATCATGCCACTCCAAGATGAGCGCGATAGCGGCTGAAACAGCGTGCGCCGCAATATAACCGGATAAGCGCACCTTCCGCCATTGCTGTCGCCCGGCGAGGATCCTCTTCGACAAGCGGTCGGATAGCCTCATCATTCCAGTCTCGGCTATGCTTCACGTCGAGAACGGCATGCAGATCGAAATATCGGCGCTCCGAGCCTGAAAGACCAATGCGGCGCAGGGCCTTGGCGGTATGAGCCGAGCGATCGGGTGCCGTAAGTTCGATCACGCCCAAGGCGCCTACGCTATGCCATGCGTAGCATCGCGAGGCCGCCATCGCCGTCATCGCATTTGCGAGGGCCAAGCTCTCCCAGACGGTGTTATGAATCTGAGTATCGAGTTCGAGTATTTCGATCAGCTGACCCAACATCGGACCGTGCATTCCCTTGGGATTGCCGCGACCCATCTCATCCCAGTAATTGCGTGCCAGCTCTAGCTTTGCTCGTGCGGGCAGCTTGACCTGCGTCATTGCGACGAGATCGTCAAATCCTGCTTCGCCGGCCGCCTCCTGCGACAGGAACCATCGCAATTCATCTCTGTCGGCCTCTTCCGCGAGCCAAGGGAATAATCGGTCATGTTGCCCAGGCCCTGTCGCCTTGAGCCCTTCAAACCACACGATGAATCCCTGTGGATCTGTTGGCGCTTCTAATGCCTCCCTGGATACCTGTGAGCGCAACTCTTCCATGAAAGCATGCTCCAAGCGCAGCATGCTTCGATCTCGATCGAGCTGCGAAGGCGTCACTGTATCAGGAAAATCAGGTGCGAGCCGCTGTCTGTTCCAACAGCTCAGCTCCTCCTGAAAATCCTGTTGAAGAAATTGCGAGCGCCAATGTTCAAGCTGGGTGGCCACGACGAACCTCTCTGTTTCTCGTATGACGAGAGAATACGGAAGGGCGCTGCTCGTTCCTGAAAATCAGATTAAACAGGATCAAGGTTGTTGTCGAAATGGATCAGGGGAGCAAATTGAGTTCAGTCAGCATCGCTTAATATCCGTTGCGTCGCGCTCGTGCCGTCCGAATTCGCACACGGAGGCGTCCTATGGAGCATTATGTCGAGCGCACCTTGCTCAACGAACTGGTCGAAGTTGCAAAGAAGCTGAAAGAGTGCCTGGCGATTTTGGATGCGCGCGCGAAGAAGCGGACGAAGCGATAAACGTCTGTCACGCGATTGAGACGCTGATCGGTGCGCCCTCCACGATGAAGCAGTGGCATGATGACCGACTGAAGCCCTGACAGATCAAAAGGCGAGGGTTAGGAGCAGGCTGTGAAACCTTGCGGCCGATGATCAGATCATCACGGCGGCCAGGAAGATTGCCTGGGCATTTAGAACGAGCGATGACCGATCGCGATCGTATTGGTAGTCGGGTTTCAAACGATCGCCTCAAAAATACCCGGTCACGTCCGTCAATGTGGTGTAATTTCGGTGCTGGCCATCGGGCTGCATTTTCAGGCGGCCTTGGGTGTAATCTGTAGCGGCTGAACCTCCTCGGTTATGGGTGTGGCAAGGGCGGCCATGCCCTCGATCTGCATGT
>NZ_JBSXOQ010000071.1:0-14461 GCF_056859495.1 Sphingobium sp. L-44
ACATGCAGATCGAGGGCATGGCCGCCCTTGCCACACCCATAACCGAGGAGGTTCAGCCGCTACAGATTACACCCAAGGCCGCCTGAAAATGCAGCCCGATGGCCAGCACCGAAATTACACCACATTGACGGACGTGACCCATCGAAGCGGATTACAGAGGAACGAACTTTCACGGTTGCGCTGGCTGATCCCACTGTTCACGAAGCTTCACAAGTCCAGACCCTGATTCATGAAATCGAGCGGCGGACCAGCGCGAAGGCGCAATGGCGGCCAGGGGCGGGCGAGGCACTATTCCAGCAACTTGACGACGGTAAGCTTGACCTAGTGATCGGGCGTTTCACGGCAGAGAGCCCCTGGGCAATGGAAGTGGCGTTCGGTCCTCCTCTCTCGACGACAGGCACGAAAGAGGCTCCACTCGAGCTCAAGGCGGCGATGCGCAATGGCGAGAACCGGTGGATTATGACAGTCGAGCGCGCCAGCCGCGCCATTTCGCAGGAGGCGCGCGAAGAATGAGCGACACGAGCCTTCCCGACGAACTGCGTGAGCCCATGGCCCGGGCTGTGCGCCTGGAATATTGGAACATCTTCTGGACGCTCACGATCATCGTGACGATGGGGCTGGTGCTTGGTCAAAGCCAGACGATGAAGACCGCATGGATCGAGGACACGCTGGGGCTCGTCCCGCCTGTCATGTTCCTGATCGCCGCGCATATGGAACGCCACGCCCATCGCTCGCGCCGTTTTCCCTTCGGGTTCGAGCGCGTCAACGGTCTAGGATTTTTCGTCGCAGCGGTTGCGCTGACGGCAGTTGGCGCGCTTCTGCTCTACAATGCGCTGATGGCGCTTGGCGCAGCGGAACATGCAAGCGTCGGCTCGATCGCCATTCTGGGCCAGGATATCTGGCTAGGCTGGCTAATGATCGCCGCCCAGATCTATTCGCTGATCCCGCCACTCTTTATCGGCCGGAAGGAACTGCCGCTGGCGCAGGCGCTCAACGACAAGCTGCTGCATACCGATGCGCTCATGAACAAGGCGAACTGGTTGACCGGGGCGGCCGGGCTCGCGGGCATCATCGGTCTCGGGCTTGGCTGGTGGTGGGCCGACTCTGTGGCGGCCGCCATCATTTCGCTCGACGTCCTCAATGACGGGATCAAGGCGCTGCGATCGTCCACGGCCGAACTGGTCGATGGTGCGCCAAGGGCGCTTTCCAGCACGGATCTTTCGGACGATGCGCAAAATCTCTGTGATCGGCTCAAGGCGGAGTTTCCCGGTGGTACGATCCGCCTGCGTGAGACCGGTCGCCTCATCCGGGCCGAAGTCCATGACACGCATCCCCCCGCGCAATGCCGTCATCCGCGATATTACTGGCCAGAGGGCGAGGACAGAGCATGGCGGCTGGCTCAGGTGAGCTTCATCCCGCCCATAGAACGCGAGGACCGGAACTAGACCGGTGGCTTCTGCTGCACGGCATCAGCCTGCTTTTCCGGTCGGATGTAGATGGAGGTCAGATCGGGCACGCAGGCCTTCATCTCGCGCTCAATCTCCTCGATCAGGCGCTCTGCGTCTCCCATCGGCAGATCATCGACGAAATCGGCACTGATCGCCACGAACACGGCATCGGGCGCGGTGTGGATCGTGCGGGCATGATTGACCGCGCTGATCTGTGGTCGCTTGTTCAAAATGGCCCATAATGCCGAAATGATCGCCGGATCGGCGCTTTCGCCGATCAGCAGCCCCTTGGCTTCGCGCGCGAGCAAAATCGCAACCCCGGCCAGGATGAGACCGATGGCGATCGATGCGAAACCGTCGATCCGTGGGTCGGCATAATGATGGCTGGCCCAGACTCCGATGCCCGCAATGCCAAGGCCGATCAGTGCTGCGCTATCCTCGAACAGGACAATGAAACCGGCCGGATCCTTGGATCGGCGGATCGATTGCCACCAGCTGCTTGATCCCCTCTTACCGTTGAACTCGCGCACCGCAATGGCCCAGCTCGTTCCTTCAAGCAGTATCGCGACCGCCAGCACCACATAATTGATCGTGGGATCGCGCAGCGGTTCAGGCTCGGCAATGTGCAGCCAGCCCTCGTAGATCGAGACGCCGGCGCCGACGGCAAAGATCAGGATGGCGACGACGAAAGCCCAGAAATAGAGTTCGCGGCCATAGCCGAAGGGGTGGGTGGCGTCGGCCGGGCGCCTGGCCTTTGCCTGGCCATAGAGCAGCAGGATCTGGTTGCCGCTGTCGACCAGCGAGTGGACCCCCTCGGTCAGCATGGACGAAGAGCCGCTGATCGCCGCCGCCACGAATTTGGCGATGGCGATCCCGACATTGGCCAAGAGGGCGCCATAGAGGACGATATTCTCGCGGAACCTGCGCGGCAGATCGGCCATCGGGCTCAACCGGGATAAGGGCTGGAGCGCAGCAGGCCGGCCAGATGCGCTGCATTGCCGGCGACCATCTTCGCCGTCTTCGTTACCTTCTCCGGCGTCTCGTCGAGATCCTTGAAATCGACCGCCCCCATCGCTTCGCCGACCCAATAGCAGGCGGCAACAGCGGGGATGGTCCAGCCCACATCGTTCAATGCCTGGAACAATTGGGCGCTGGCAAAATGAGCGCCATCCTCATTGCCCACGATCGCCGCGACGACAACCTTGCCATAGCTTGGCATCCGGCCCTCATCATCGGTCTCGGAGAGAAAGGCATCCATCCGCTCCAGCACCCGTTTGGCGATGCTGCTGATCTGCCCCATCCAGATCGGTCCGCCAAAGATCAGAATGTCGTGCGCGAGGATCTTCTCGCGCAGACCCGGCCAGGCATCGCCATCCCCTACGTTGGAGGTGACGCCTGGCTTAATGTCGAGAGCTGCAACCCGGACCGTCTTGCTGACTGTCACATCATATTGACTGAAGGCTTCCGCCAGCACGGCGATCATCGCGTCGGTCGAGCTCTCCTCGCTACCGTCCGCCTTAAGCGTGCAGTTGAGCGCCAAGGCCTTGAGCGACATAGTTCTATCTCCTTAAGGGGCTAGGGTCAGCTCTGGAAATTGTAGAACGCGCCCATCCGTCCTTCGCGGAAAGAACACCTGTACGCGTAATGGGTTCTTTTGCTCAAAGGAGAATTGGCTGAGCGATGCCGGTTTTGTGATACTTCCGTCTGCGCGGAGGCCAGCGACAAGTCTGGTAGGGGCGGGGACCAGATGGTAGCGCCATGGAGATGAGCGATCTGCCATGCCAACCCATTGAAATGGCAAAGCTGGGCAGTCGGCTTTCATATGGAGGGGCGATCACGGAACCAACTCGCAGATTGCACGCTCTCATCGCGGAGGTCGCACATGGCTGCACGCGCATATTGGCAGGGCCAGTTAAAGCTGGCATTGGTGTCCATCCCGGTCGAAGTCTACCCCGCAACCAAATCCGGCGCGGCGGTCAGCTTTCGTCAGATTCACGAGCCCACCGGCAAACCCATCCGCTATGAAAAGGTCGTGAACGGCGTGGGGCCCGTCGATCGAGATGAGATCCTCAAGGGGTTCGAGCTTTCTAAAGGCAATTACGTGCTGCTCGAACAGGAGGAAATCGAAGCGGTCAAGATTGAGAGCCGCAAGACCCTCGACCTTGTCCAGTTCGTCGAGGCAGATGCGATCGACGTACTGTATTATGAAAAACCCTATTTCGTCATACCCGCCGATGACCTCGCAGAAGAGGCCTATGCCGTGCTGCGGGATGCGCTGCGAAAGGCAAAGAAGGTCGGGCTTGGCCAATTGTCGGTCCGCGGTCGGGAACAGCTGGTATCGATCAAACCCTGTGGGCGGGGGCTGGTCATGGAAGTTCTGCGCTATGCAGACGAAGTCACTAAGGCCCAGACATATTTCCGAGGTTTGCCTGCCGATACGGCGGATGACGATATGCTCGACCTTGCTACCAGCATTATCGACAAACGAACAGCGCCCTTCAAACCGGAAGAGTTTCACGATCGCTACGTCGATGCGCTCCATCGCCTGATCGAAAAGAAGAAAAAGGCCAAGGGGAAGCGGATAATCGAAGAGGTGGACGAGGAGCCAGCACGCAAGGGCGGCAATGTCATCGATCTGATGGCGGCGCTCAAGAAATCAGCAGGGGAAACGGCTCGTACCACAGCGAAGAAGAAGAGCCCGAAAAGCGGTTCGGCGACGGACGCTGGCAACCGACGTGCGACTGCAACCAAGCGCAAAAGCGCATGATGACGCTGAATCCGGATACCCCCCTCCACCTTATCGACGGGCCGGTCATGCTGCGCCTGAGCATTGCTGCTCTACTCGGCCTGCTCTTGGGGCTCGACCGACAGATACGCGGCCATGCAGCGGGGCTACGCACCCATGGGCTCATCTGCTTCACCAGCGCTCTCATGACTGTCTGCGCAATTGCGCTGCACAATCAGTTGCAAGGCGAGGGGAATATCGATCCCTTGCGGGTATTCGAAGCTTCGGCCGCATTTTCGGGCATCATAGCGACTGGTCTCATCATATTCAGCAAAGGTGAAATCAAGAATCTGACCACGGCAGCCCATATATGGCTGGCGTCGATGATCGGAATCGCTTGCGGCGCTGCTCTCTGGCCATTGGTGGCCAGTGCCACTCTCGTCGCGATCCTCATGCTCAGCCTGCTCGGATTCGTGGAACGGCGCTGGTTCGCGTCCGAGGAGCGACAGGGCAAATGAGCCGGAACAATCCCCTTGCCTCCTATAATGCCAAACGGGATTTCAATCGCACCAGCGAACCTGCAGGCAAGATAGCAAAGAAAGGCGGCAACAGTTTCATTGTCCAGAAACATGCCGCCACAAGACTGCACTGGGACTTCAGGCTGGAAGTCGATGGCGTGCTCAAGAGCTGGGCCGTCACCAAGGGGCCGAGCCTGGATCCCGATGACAAGCGGCTTGCTGTCCGCACCGAGGATCATCCTCTGAGCTATGGTAGTTTCGAAGGTAATATCCCCAAGGGCGAATATGGGGGCGGCACTGTGATGCTCTGGGACCGAGGTTGGTGGGAACCGATCGCGGGAAAGAGCGCGAAAAATATAGAGGATGGTCATCTCCATTTCATACTGCATGGCGAACGGATGAAGGGGGAATGGCTGTTGGTGCGGATGAAGGGGCGCGCGGGCGAAAAGCGCGAGAATTGGTTGCTCCGCAAGATCGATGATGGCGAGGCCCGCCGGAATGGCGATCTGGTCGAGCGCGCGCTGACAAGTGTTCTGACTGACCGCTCCATGGCGCAAATCGCCGGGGACATCGCCGGCACGCAATCGTTGAAAGGTGCAAATGGCAAGACATTCGCGGACAGGATGCAGGCAGCCAACGCGCATAATGCTAGGATCGGCAAGACGAAGGGGAGGGCGAAAGCCAGAACGGAGGCTATGCCGCGCTTCATCAAGCCGCAGCTTGCAACATTGGTCGACAATGTACCGGTTGGCAATGAATGGATGCACGAGATCAAATATGACGGATATCGCGCGCTCGTTGCAGTCAGTGGCGAAGCGATAAAAATATATACGCGTAGCGGCTTGGACTGGACGGACAAATTTAGTCCTCTGGCCGGTGCCATAAAAGCGCTCGACCTCCCGCCTGCGTTGATCGACGGCGAGATCATCGCCTTTGACGCTGACGGCAATCCGAGTTTTTCGGCGCTGCAGGCGGTGTTGAAACGGGGCCATGGCGCGGAGCGAGCCGACACGCCGTTCCATTTCTTCGCTTTTGATCTTCTTTCCCTTGATGGCATGGATTTGAAGTCTCTCCCCGCAATCGAGCGAAAAGAGCGGCTCGAGGCCTTATTGGCGGATGCAGAACAACCGATCCACGTTGCCGATCACCTGATCGGCTCGGGCGAGAAGCTCTACCGATCGCTTTGTCAGGCCGGGCAGGAAGGCATTATCGCAAAGCGCGTCGATGCGCCCTATCGCAGCGGACGGACACGCGCCTGGGTGAAGGTCAAATGCACCCGTCGCCAGGAATTCGTGATCGTCGGCTGGACCCGTAGCAAGGCGAAGGGGCGTGCCTTCTCGTCCCTGCTACTGGGCCAGCATGAAGGCAGTGAACTGGTCTATAAGGGAAAGGTCGGCACTGGGTTCGACGCTGCCACAATGACCGACCTAGCCGAGGCGATGGGTCCGATTTCGACCGGCACGCCGCAGGTCATCATTTCCGCCCGTGAAGCGCGCGACGTCCAATGGGTCGAACCCCGGCTCGTTGCGGAAGTCAGTTTTGCCGAGTTCACCGGTGAAGGGCGCGTGCGACATGGCAGCTTTCTGGGGCTACGAAGCGACAAGTTAGCAAAGACGGTCAAGCCCGAAAAAGCGGCCCCGACGCCTCCTTCGGCCACGGTCATCAAGATCAGCAATCGCGCGCGCGTGATTTTCCCGGAGAGCGGGCAGACCAAAGGGGAGTTGGCCGATTATTACGCCCGGATCGCCCCGCTGATGCTATCTTTTGCTGCCAACCGGCCGATCAGTCTTGTTCGATGCCCACAGGGCCGCGCGAAGAAGTGTTTTTTCCAGAAACATGACAGCGGCGCCTTTGGCGACCATGTCCGCCATGTCGCGATCCGCGAGAAAAACGGCGGCTCAGAAGACTATCTCTATGTCGACGATACCGATGGCCTGATCGCCTGCGTACAGATGGGCACGATTGAATTTCACGGCTGGGCGAGCCGTGCCGATGCAGTCGAGAAGCCTGATCGCATGATCTTCGATCTCGATCCCGACGAGGGCATGGATTTTGCCCAGGTTAGTCAAGCAGCAAAGGATATTCGCGATCATCTACGCGAAATCGGTCTGATCTCCTTCGCCATGCTGTCGGGGGGGAAGGGGGTCCATGTCGTCGTCCCCCTCAGCCCCACCCACGACTGGGACGCACATAAGGATTTCGCCGCCCGGTTCGCCCAGGCCTTGAGCGCGGCAGAACCCGATCGCTTCGTTGCCACGATGAGCAAGGCCAAGCGCAAGGATCGCATATTCATCGACTGGCTGCGCAATCAGCGCGGCAGCACCGCCATCCTGCCCTACTCAGCGCGCGCGCGCGCCGGCGCGCCCGTAGCCATACCGGTCGACTGGAACGAATTGAACGATTTGCAGGACGCCCATCCCTTCGACATTGGAGATTTCGAAATGTTGTGGGAGCGCGCAAGCAAGCTTAAAGGCTGGGGCTTCGCTGCGCAGGCCCTACCGGACCTATGAGCCGCTTCAGGCACCATGGAGCCCGCTATGCGTTGATGGGACAAGATCAGCACGAAAGGATCAAAATGCCCCATCACAAGGAACGTCCTGCCCGCAAGGCCACCAGTCGTCTTGCTCTCTACCTCGTCTTCGCATTCATCGTTGCAGCCATCCTGGCTTTCATCTGGGTCAACATGCACGCCTGACCGGACGATAGCCCCCTTAGTCCGACCCAGGTTGCGCCACCGTCCGCGCCAGTTCATCGATCTGATCGACCGGGATACGTCTTGCTATCATCGCCATGGTATCGGGCGGCAGGCGCGCGTCGATGACATTGTCATCTTGCTGCCAAAGCCGCAGGCGCGCAGCGAGATAGCCTGGCTTCTGCCCGGCAAGAATGGGCGCCGCCTTGCCAGCCGCATGACAATTGCTGCAGGCCGGGAGGGGCTGGCCAAAACGATCCAGTCGCGGAGAACTGGGCGAGGTCGCGTTATTCTTGAGCCCGGGCATCGCGGAAAAATAGCTCGCGAGCCTCGTCATGTCCTCGCGCCCGGTCGTTGCCAGCGCCGTCTGCATGACCGCACTGCTGCGCTTCCCCGAGACATACTGGCGCATGCTGGCGAACAGATAGGACGCGCTCTGCCCAGCCAGGACCGGAATATCGGATTGCTCCCTCCCCCGACCATCGACGCCATGGCAGCTTGTGCATGCCGACAAGGTTGCCGGAGCAACGCCGGGCAGGCGTCGCTCCTCGCCAGCCTGAGTCAGTGCTTGATATTGCGCCGCCGTCATCTGTGGCAAGCGCCGGACGAAAGCGGTCATCCGCCTCACCTCATCCGGTCGATCAGCCGCCGCCCAGGCCGGCATGCCGGTGAATTTGACGCCATGCCGGATGATCCAGAATAATTCGCGATCCCGCCATTCCCCCGCCGTCCGGGCAAGATCAGGCGCCGGCGGGGTTGCCTGCTGCATCACGGGTGATGGACGCACACCCGGTGCGCCATGACAGACCTGGCAGGCCTGACGAAAATGCCCTGCTGCAGTGACCAGGCCCTCATCGTCGAGCGGATCGGGCGGTGCGTCCAGCCAGGCATAAGTCCGCACGGAATTGCGCATCGTCCAGTGAAGGAACCAGTCGGTGATACGCCAATGGCCCGACGACGCGGAAATCTGCATGGCCCCGGACCAGGCGAACAGCATGCCCAGAATCCCAAGTCCGAGCAACGCGACGATAGCGCGCTTCAAGCTGATGCGAAGGATCATGCCGCCCCCCTCTGGCGAAGGAGGCTCGCCAACAGGACAAGACCACCGATGAAATAGCTGGCCCCGCCAACCAGCAGCATGAGGACACCGCCCAGTTGCTGGTCGATCAGCGGGTCCATGCCGGCCAGATGATGATGATCCGCCGCCGCGTAGAGAGGCCTTGGCGCCAGGCCGATCAGGACACCAAGCAACGTCATGTGCATCGATGTCAGCAGCAGGGCACCGATGCCAGCGGCCCGATGATCGGCGCGGAGCACCGATGACCAGAGCAGCAGACCTGCTCCAAGGAAACTGACCTGCTCGAGCCCCAGCATTGGTAAGGACGTCATTGTCGCCGCACGAAGGGCCGGCAGGTGCCAGAGCCAGACCGTGACAAGTTCCACCAGCATCATCGCCATCGGGCTTGTGAGGCCGGGCCAGAGACGCGCAGGATCAAACCGCCCTTGCGACAGGCCAAGGGCAAGAAAAGGCGCTGCAATCGCCACGGCAATCATATGGCCTGCCATATGACCAACCATGCCAAGCGGCAGCACAGCCAGGATCCACCCCGTCGGGACCAGCGCCAGACCGGCGAAAAGTGCGGCGCGCTTCATCGGCAATCCCGCAGGAAAATGACCGGAAGCGCCGTGAACAACACGCCGACGAAGCTCAGCCCCGCCAGCAGCAAGGTGGATTTGGCCAGGAAACGGAGCCGGTCGATCCGGGTCGAATCCTCATGGGGCGGCGGATTGCCCGGCAGGCGTGCCTGCGCCCAGGCGATCCATCCCGAAAGCCCGATCATCAGGAGCGCAAGCATCGTGCCGATGACGAACAGCAGCGGAAAACTGGCAAAGCGCCCGGCCTTGGCACAGGAGATGGCCGCCCAGAGATAGGAGGCGAGGAAATGCCCCGCCCAGATCGCTGGTGGAATGATGAGCGTCCAGAGCGTGATCTTGAGCCGCTCATGCCATTTGCCTCGCTCGCTCATGTGATCTGCGGGAACAGGCCGATCGTCGCATAGGTGACGATCGCGGTTAGCGCATAGAAATGCATGTAGACGGTGACGTTGCGCAGGTCCGCGTCATGCACCGGGTCCATGCGCCCGGCGAGACTGCGCGCCAGTGCATAGCCCTGCATGATGGCGGCAACGCCCGCATGGGCCGCGGCCCAGATGGCGAGCGTCCACACGATTGCAGGATAGCTGTGCGCCTGCGGGTCCATGCCATGGGTCCAGGGGCCGGCCAGCCCTGCCCCGATCCCGGCAAGGCTGAGTAGCAGCGCGACCATGAGGCAGAGCCGAGCCATGCCGACATGCTTGCGGGCATGCACCTCGCGCGCGCCAAGCGTCAGCAGCCAGCTTGCAATGCCCAAGAACAATGCGAGCATGGGCCAGACCATGCCGGGCCCGTCCGCCAGAGCGACCGGCGGGAAATCGGCATGGCGGGTCCAGAAGAAGAAATAGCCGAAGACGAGCCCGGCAAAAGCCGTCGCATCGGCCATCATCGTGATGAACATCGCCCACCAGCCTGGCGCCAAGGGCCCGGAGAGATAGAGCGGCAGCTCAAGGCCGTGGCCGATCGGCTTGCAGGGCTTTTCGGGAATTTCGGCCGTCCCGGTCCAGAGCCACCACAGCGCCAGAGCGAGTGTGGCAACACCACTGACGAGCGCGGCCCAGTAGAGATGATAGGTGGTGAGGATGAAGACCCCGCCGAGCGCGACCGCCGTCAGCATGGGCTTGATGCTCGGGGTTCCCAGACGGATTACTGCGAGTGGCCGGGCATCAAGGACGCTCGTGACGATCGTCTCGCGTCGCCCTTCCTCTGCATCGGGCAGGAAGAAGCGGCCCTCATCCACCTTGCGCACGAAATCTGTCTGGTCCCAGATCGGATAGCGGCTCTCGATCAATGGCACCGACCTTATGCCCCAATCCTCGTCCTCGGGATGGGCAAGCCATTCCAGGGTGCCCGCATTCCAGGGATTGCGGACAGCCCGAACCCGGCGTGGCGAGAGGCTAAGATCGACGCATATCACCGCCACCCCCGCGGCAAACAGCCAGGCCCCCAGGGTGGACGCCATATTGAGCCCGCCCAGCCCCAGTTCGGCCGGATAGGTGAAGACGCGGCGCGGCATGCCCATCAGCCCGGAAAGATGCATCGGGAAGAAGGTCAGGTTGGCACCGACAAACAGCATCCAGAAAGCGATCCGGCCAAGCCGGTCGGACAGCTTCTTGCCCGTCACCAGCGGCCAATAATAATAGAGGCCGGCAAAAAGCGGCATCAGCGTACCACCGATCAGCACATAATGGAGATGGGCGACGACGAAATAGCTGTCATGCGCCTGCCAGTCGAACGGTGCGACTGCTACCATGACGCCGGTAAGGCCGCCAATCACGAAAATGGCGAGGCTGCCGATCGCATAGAGAAGGGGTGTGGACCAGGTGACCCGCCCTGCCCACAGCGTCGCTATGAACACGAAGATCTGGACGCCGGTCGGAATGGCCACGGCTTCCGAGGCGGCCGAGAAGAAGGCGAGGCTGATCTTCGGCAGCCCGGTGGTGAACATGTGATGGACCCAAAGCCCGAACGACAGGAATGCGGTGCCCACAGCTGCCAGCACGATCCACGGATAGCCCAGGAGATGGCGGTTGGCGAAGGTCGGCACCAGCATCGCGAACAGCGCGATCGAGGGCAGGAATATGATGTAGACCTCGGGATGACCGAAGATCCAGAACAGATGCTGCCACAGGAGCGGATCCCCGCCCCGGCGCGCATCGAAGAAGGGCCAGTCGAGCAGCCTCTCCATTTCGAACAATATGTCGCCGGCGATGAGCGGCGGAAAGGCAAAGAGGATCATCACCGCCACGACCAGTATGTACCAGGCATATAGCGGCATGAGATTGAGCCGCATGCCCGGCGGTCGACATTTGAGCACGCCGACGATCAGTTCGACGGCGGCCGCGACCGACGACACCTCGATGAAGGAAAGGCCCAGCATCCAGATGTCGGCTCCGAGCCCCGACAGGTCTGTGCGGGTGGTCAGCGGAGGATACATGAACCAGCCGCCGTCAGGGGCGGCATTGAAGAAGATCGATCCCCCGACGAACAGCCCTCCAATCAGAAAGGACCAGTAGCCAAAAGCCGACAGGCGGGGGAATGGCAGGTCGCGCGCGCCCAGCAATTGCGGCAGCAGGATGATCGACACTGCCTCGAACATCGGCACGGCGAAGAGAAACATCATCATCGAGCCGTGCAGGGTGAAGAGCTGGTTGAAGGTGCCAGGCCCGACCAGATCATTGTCGGGCACGGCAAGCTGGGTGCGCATGATGAGCGCGAGCATGCCGGCAAAGAGCATGAAGCCGAAGGCGGTCAGCACATACCAGACGCCGACGCGATTATTGTTGCAGTCGGTCCAGCGCAGGAAGATCCCCCTGGGCGGTGCCCACACCGCGCGCAACCTTTCTTCCTGCGCCGCGCGGAGCGCCGGGTCATCCTGATCGTGGAGGCTCATTTCAGCCCCTCGAGATAATGAGCAATGGCAATGGCCTCCTGCTCGGACAGCTGGGGATAGGCGGGCATGCGCGCGCCTGGCTTTGCGATCTGGGGCGCACGGATGAAGGCCGCGATATTGGCGGTGGTCGGTGGCAATATCCCTGCCCCCAGCGTCCGCCTTTGCCCGAAACGGCTAAGGTCAGGCCCGATTGCCGCATGATGCGCGGTTCCCCGGATGGCATGGCAGGCGCCGCAGCCATGCGCATCGAAGAGGGACTGGCCCCTCGATGAACCCAGGCCCCTGCCGGCCCCGCGCGCGTCCGCCAGCCATGCGTCGAAATCCGCTGGGTTCATGGCAATCACGTCGAAGGCCATCAGCGCGTGCGACAGGCCGCAAAACTCCGCGCAAACGCCCCGGAAGCGGCCGGCCTTTTCGGCGCGCACGACCAGCCTGTTGGTCCGTCCGGGGATCATGTCCATCTTGCCGGCAAGACCGGGGATCCAGAAACTGTGGATCACGTCCTGCGCGCCGAGTTCAAGGATCACCGTCCGCCCCACGGGAAGGCGGATCTCATTGGCAGAAACAAGTCCAGGCCCTGCGCGTGATGCCCCATAGGCGACCCGCCACCAGAATTGCTCGCCCTCGACCCGAATGGTGAGGTCGCCAGGCGCCGTGTCGCGCGGGCGCATGGCAGGCAAAGCGTAGAGAAGCAGCGCGCCAAGGATCAGGGCCGGGCCGATGGCGCCCAGCCACAAGATGATCCGCATGCCGCCATGATGGCTGAGCGCCCCTTCCGGAGCGCGAAGCGCGCGAACATAGATGAGGACCATGACCATCACGATGATCGCCGCACCGATGGTCAACAGGATCGCCATCTCGCGCACCTGCCGCGCTTCGGCGCCGAAGACATGGAGGGCCGACTGCTGCGCATTGCAGGCTCCAAGGCCGAGCAGTGAAATGGTCCAGAGCCATGGATTGCGCATTGCGCCCGCGTCACCCCTTTCGCGCCGCATCCGGTGTGCAGCGTCTTTCGTGCCAACACGCGAAGCGGCATCCGGTTCAAACATTTCTGTTTCGTAACAAGTGGATGAATTGCCGGTGTCGGCGAAACCAAAAGCCATCCGGCGCATTGGCGAGGGATCATTCTTCGACAAGGAGACATGTTTTGCCCAGCGCCCCGCCGCGCACCCGGCCCTTGCTCCATCCGCTTCACGGCCTGCTGCTCGCTTGGCCGGTCGCCCTGTTTCCCGCTGCCCTGCTGTCGGACATCACCTATCTCAACAGCGCGGAAATCCAGTGGAGCAATTTTTCGGCTTGGCTGATCACCGGCGCGCTGATCGGCGGCGGCCTAGTACTGCTATGGGCCTTGATCGCACTGGCGCGCGCCAAAGGGTCGGCACGTCGGCAGCATGGCCTTTATCTGCTGCTGTTGGCGCTGATGTGGGCCTGCGGGCTCATCAACGCCTTCCAGCATAGCCGCGACGGCTGGAGTTCAGTCGGGACCATCGGCCTCATCCTCTCCCTCCTCAGCAGCCTGGCTGCCCTTGCCGCGGGCTGGACGGCCTTCGCGGGTTATCGGGAGGTTCGGCCATGACCGTGCGTGCCTTCATCCTGGGCGCCAGTCTCCTGGCACTTGCCGCCTGCGGGCGCAGCCAGCCTGGCCTTGACCAGACCGGCGCCCGGCCGGACCTGCCCGATCAGCGCCAGACATTGCTGCCGCCGATGAAAATCGCGACGCCCGCTGGCTGGGGGAATGAAAAGCCGTCGGCACCGGCCGGCTTTAGCGTGACGGCCTTCGCCACGGGGCTCGCCATCCCGCGCCAGATGCTGGTGCTGCCCAATGGCGACATTCTGGTGGCGGAAGGGTCGGGCGGTTCGGCCCCCGCCCTGCGGCCCAAGGATGTCATCGCGACCCAGATCAAGGCCATGGGGAAGACATCGGTTAAGGGTGGCAATCGCATCACCCTGCTGCGCGATGCCGATGGCGATGGCCGCGCCGAATTGCGCAGTACGCTCATCACCGGATTGAATGCGCCCTATGGCCTCGCCCTGGTCGAGGGCCAGCTCTATGTTGCGACACAGGACGCGCTGCTGCGCTTTCCCTATCGTGAGGGCGAAACGCGCATCACTACGCCGGGCGTCGAGGTGACCAGCTTGCCCTCGCGCATAAACCATCACTGGACCAAGTCGCTCGCAGCCGGCCCGGACGGATCGAAACTCTATGTCGGTATCGGCTCCAACAGCAATGTCGGCGAACGCGGCATGGCGGTGGAGGAAGATCGCGCCGTCATCTGGGAGGTTGATCGCCAGTCCGGCATGCATCGCACCTATGCCTCGGGCATCCGCAATCCGACAGCCCTTGCAGTTGAGCCGCAGACGCGCCGGCTCTGGGCCGTGGTGAACGAACGTGATGAGCTCGGACCGCAACTGGTGCCCGATTATATGACTTCGGTTCGTCCCGGGGCCTTTTATGGCTGGCCCTACAGCTATTGGGGACAGAATGTCGATCCGCGGGTGCGTCCGCAGCAGCCCGATATGGTGCGACGCGCG
>NZ_JBSXOQ010000072.1:0-33378 GCF_056859495.1 Sphingobium sp. L-44
TGATGGTAGCAAGATCGCTCGTTACCGACGCGCTCAGATCGTCGATCGAATGACGGACGATATCGACTTCATCATTGAGCGATCCAACCGCCTGATTAAGCGTTGCCAGCGAACCCGTTACCGAAGCGTCCAGACCCTCGAACGCCTGGCGGACGCCATCAATCTCGCCATCAAGCGAGGCAACAGCCGCAGTGATGGCCGCCAGATCGGCCGACACGGCACCTTCAATCGCCGCGATCTGTGCTTGCGCGGCCGCGATGTTGATTGCGGCTGTCGCAGCGTCCTGCTCCAGCTGGGCCAGCTTATCCTTTTCCGCCTGGCTCGCGCCATTGGTCGCGCCGTCCTCGATCCCGGACAGCTTACCTTCACCGGTAACCGCATAGAGAATGACGAAATCACCGTCGATTTCGCCCACCCGATAGCCGACCCTCACATCATAGGCGGCCGCGCTCTCCAAAGGCGAGATGACGTGCCGCACCGGATCATTGGCCGAGACGATGACCGCGCGCGTCCATTCATCAACGCCGGAGCGGCGATAGTCGATAACGACGGCGTCGGCGCTTGGCATGTCGGCATTGCCAGTCACCACGATGGCGGGCAGTCCTTCGCCGGTAATGGACCCAACAGCCGCCCAGCTTGCCGCCACTGGCGCCGGCGGTTTCAGGTCAGGCGCTGTCAGCGAGAACGGTGCAGGAGGCGTCGTGCTTTGGCCGAGCGCATAGGCGTGCTTCGAATAGGTTTCCGTCTCAGCGGAGAACGACACCTTGCCGGTCGAAGGATCCGGCGCGCGGCGCGTGATGAGCACTGGCTGATTGACCAGCCCCTCTTCCGGCACGTTGAGCAGGACGACGTCGCCGGTCTTCAGGCCGATCCATTCCGGACCGGTCGTGAAGTTGATCGGGCCGGCCTCCCGGCTGTTGACGATGTCATATGCCGCGAGCTGGCCCGGTTGCTTCGCGACCTGCCCCGAGAACACCTGCACCAGGGGATAGTCGATTTCCTTGGTGCGCTGCCCCTTGTCGGCGGTCACATAATCACTGACCGTGATCGCGGTACCGGAGATGACGGACCAGTCGCTATCCTCATCGACATAGCGCGGGATGACGCTGTTGAACCGGTCGCGCCGGCTCTTGGTCGCGGCGATCGACAGGCTGTCGAGCAGGTGCCGGCTCTCGATCGTCGCGATCGCCGTGCGGGGCGTCGAGACAAGGCAGCCGATCATTGCCCCGGTCTGAGTGGGCTGAGCACCGCCGGCCTGCAGGATCCGCTTGAAGCTGTCCCACTTGCTGTCCGTCGTCCATTCGACGCCGCCGACCTTCCAGCCATTGGCCTCGCAGACATTGGCGCATTCCACGAACTCGGCGACGCGGATATTCGCAACCGGCGCGCCGATGCCGCAGGTCCGCTTGCCGTTCTGCCAACGCCCAAGCGCCCAGGTCAGCGCATGCAGGCCCGGATTGTCCGACCAGACATAGGTCGATTCCAGCAGTGCGCGACAGGAACCCGAGCCGCCCGGATAGGTGCTGTCTAGGCGCGGGTCATAGACCTTGACCCAGTTGCCGATCCACGCAGGTTCCGGCGCCCCTGCGCCATACATCTCGCCCTGCTTGTTGTAGCGCAAGCACCACATGGCATGCGTGATGCCGGACAGCTTGTGCGAGGTGGTCCAGCCAGGCGCGGAGCCGCCGACCAGGGACAAGGCTAGGGCGCTGGTCTGCTGGCCGCCCAGATGGATCTTCTGCCCCTGATAATCATGATAGTCGCCGATGGCGTTGCCGCTGCTATCGAACGTGACGATCTCATTGTCGGCGGTAAACTTCTCGATGCCGCCGATCGCCCCGCCAATGCTGAGCAGCGCGCCAAACCACAGCAAATCGTTGAACTTGGTATAGCCCGGCCGCGTGTTGGTGTTGGCATAAATGCGCAGGCCCGACATGCGGGTCCGGCCCATGGCATAAGGCAGACCCGACTGCGGGTTCGTGGTGAAGCTGGTTTGGCTGCCCTGCGACGACATGCCCGGCGCGGTCGCGGTGGAGATGGCCGTGAGAATGCCGGCGGCTAGGCCGCCATAAGTGCCGATCGCGGTCAGGGTGGCGGCGGATGCAACACCAGCGATGCCTGCCGCGCCTGCCATGCCGGGCGCAAGCAGCGGTGCTGCGGCGCCGGCGGTGGCTGCGACCAGTGCGACGGCGCCGACCACCAACGCCGCCTTGCGCATGAAGGCCGACATTAGAGCACGCTCCAGGCGAAGTCGGGTTTCAGGTCGACCGCGACCAGGCCCTGGTCAAGATGATCCTCGTGGAAGCCCAGCACATGGCCATTGCTGGCGTAGATGCCGATCGCCGCGATCCCGTCATGGCCATCGGCAACGACAAGATCGCCCAGCAGCAGGCGCGAATAGGGGATGCGCGTCAGGCCAAGGCCATCGAGCAGGGCCGGGATCGTGTCATAGCCCATGCGCCCGATCGCGCGTTGGGCGCCGATCGCGCTGGAATAGCTGCCGGCTTTGCTGATCGAGATCTTGAACCCCATCTTCTTGAGGTGGAAGGCGGCGACCTTGGCGCAGTCGACTTTGCCCCAGGCGAAGGGACGCCCGCGGAACCGGGCCATGGTTGCCTCGATCGCGGTGTGGCGGATTTCAAGCGGGGTCATACGTTCTGGGTCTTCGTGTTGAGGGTGGCAGCCACCGCCGCCGAAAAGCCAGATTTCACGCTGCTGCCCTTTGGAGGCTTGACGCCCCAGTAAAGATTGACGTCGGTGCCGGTCATGAATTCGAGGCCCAGTTCGCCGGGCCAGATGGACTGGTGCCAGCCATTGGAGGCGCGCTGGCCCTCTTCGGTCTCGAACAGCCGCTCGAAAACGCTGACGATCGTGAACTCGACCGTGCGTGCGCCGCTTTCGTCGACGCCAATCGTCGGCACGTCGATCTCGCCCAGGAACAGGATCTCCGGCGTGCCGATCACAGCGCCGGTGGCAGCATCGACCGCCCCGACCATGATGGTTGCGACGCTACCTTGCATGTTGGGATGCGAGAGCACTGCCGCGCCGCTCACGTCAGGCGGCATCAGGGTGATCGTCACTTCTGGACTATCGTCGCCAATCTCTTCCGACAGGTCGGACATGCCGCCCAACGTGCCGAAATAGTCGTCGCGACCCGAATAGATCTCACCGCCGATCTGCAGCACCGCCGAGCCGTCGAGCAGGCGCAGCGTGTAGTCCGGCAGTGCGATCTTGATGGCGCCAAAGAGCAGCGGCGCTGGCTGGGCCAGCGCATTCTTCAGGGTTGCGTCCAAGGACTGACCTCGCTCGGCGCTTACGCGCTTTCGGCAATAGTGAAGGAAAAGGATGCGAAGCGGTCGACGGCGATCTGCCAGGACAGTTCATCGCCGGGAGAGACCAGTCCTTCGATCATGGGCTTGGCGATCTCTACGACATCATTGTTGGCCAAGCTGGCACGGATCATCGGCCAGATGGTGGCGGTGAGGGTGCCGCCAGCGTTAACCGCCCCATCGGCAGCAAACATATGCACGTAGCGCCGGCCGCCCTTAACGATGGACAGCATCTGCCCCTCTTTGACCGTATATCCGGCCGCCATTCCCTTGAGGGGTATAGACGTGCCGGATGCGACAGTTGCCGAGACCAGCGGTGAGCCAGGTGCGCCGGTGTCGAAATCAGGCTGAACCCATTCCATCCGCAAGCGATCTTCACGCGCCCGAAGCAAGCGAGACTGGATGATCAGCGACTGATCGCGGGTCTGCATCGGCGGCAAAGTGACGCGGATGCCGAACCGCGTGCCCAACCGGTTTATGCGCTGTTCGGGGCCGCCAAGGAAAGGCGTCAGCACCGTGCCGAAATCGCGGAGATACGGCTCCACGTTGTTCGGCACCGCCCATTCGGGCAGATCAATGACAGCCATTAGCGCCCCGGGATCCTGCGCCGCGCACGCCGCGCAACGCCAGCCTGAGCCATCGCACTCCCACCGGTCGCGCCGCGGACTGCGGCGCCATCGGCCATGGAATTCATCTGCGCCAGAAGCTCCTGTGTCAGGACCGCGTTACGCAGGTCGAAGCGCATTGTCACATGACGGCCGCCGCCAGTCGCTTCCGACCCGTTGGCATGGACATAGCCCGAGCGCTTCGCGGTGAAGAGCTCCGGCCCCCGCTCGCCGACGACATAGGTGCTGCCGGCGGAAACCGGCCCACCATTGGCGCGGAAGCCTGATATCGGCGTGAAGTTGGAGAAGGACGTCTGGAGGTTCTTGCCGAACGCCCCTGTGCCAGCGATCGCGCCGAAGGCGTTGAAAGCGCTCGACAGGATATCCAATATACCACCACCCTTGATGGCATTGGCCAGATTGGACAGGGCGTTGAGCGCTGTGTTCGCCATGTCGACGAAGGATTTGCCGGCATTGTCATTGGCGGCCCTGATCGACTTTGCCGCATCTTCGCCCGCCTTGGCCAATGTCGCATAGGCATCATCCAGCATGCCGGTGACGGGCGTGATGTTGCCCAGCGCAGGCGATGTTTCTTCGCGGGCGGCATCACGCGCATCCAGCACCCGGCCAGTCTGCTTGTCGATCGCCGCCTTGCGCGCATCGCCAGTCAGTGTGGTGTCGTTCTGGAGGGCGATCAGCGCCGCCTCTTCCTCGCGCAACTGGGCGACCTTGGGAAACAGATCGTCCATGATCCCGCCGACCTTCGCCGCCATCTCGCGGAACTTGTCGGCGGTTTTCTTGGTCGCCTTGTCCGTCTTGTCGACCATCAGGGCATCGAGGCGCGCCATGTTGGCGCCGATCGCGTCGACCATGTCCGGCACATAGGAATGGCCCACAACCACATCCCACAGCCATTTGAACTTGTCGGCGACCGCCTGAATTTGCTGCTTGGCCCGACCCCAAATGACATCGAGCTTCACGCCCATCCACTGGCCGATGCCGACAACCAGGCGCTCAATCCCCGCCATGGCGGCATCGTAAAGCCCCCCGATGACGCCGCCAATGGCCTGCACAGCGGCAACCACCGCCCCCTTTGCATGCTCCCATGCGCCGGAAAAGTCGCCGGATAGGAGCGCCGTCCATGCGCGGATCCCTTCGGCAAAAACCTTGAACACGCCGCCGACCAGCGAGGAAAAGGCCTTGAAGAAGCCGGGCAGTTCGGCGCCAATGACGCTGGCGACCAGCGACGCAAACTTGCCGATTTCCGTCAGCACGGCACCGATGGCGTCGACAAAGCCGCTATTCCATAGAGCGGTCGCGGCCTCCTTCAGCGCATCGAACAGGGCGATTGCCGACGGCCCGATCGCCGCCATAATGGCATCGCCGACTTCCGACAGCAGCGGCCCGACCTTGTCCCAGTTCTGCCAGGCCAGCCAGCCGGCAGCGAGAACCGCCGCCACAGCCGCAACTGGCGGCACCAGCGCGCTCATCACCGCCGCCCAACCGCCCGCCGCCGTCGCGGCTGCGCCAATCATCGCGGCGATCGGCGCAACCGCGCTCAGGAAGCCGCCGATCGCGACGGCTACCGGGCCAAGGATCGCCGCGACGCCGGCGACGATGGACACGAATTTCAGGATGGCCGGGTTCGTTTCCGACAGCCGATCGACGATATTGCCCACGGCGGTCACCAGCTGGGTCGCCCATTCCAGGAAGCCGGATTGGGCGATGGCGATCGACAGGGTTTCTACCGCGCCTTTCAGCTGCTCCATCTGGCCATTGAAGCCCTTGAGGCGCTGGGCCGACTGCGCAGCGGCATCGGTCTCTGCGATCTTTTCCTTGATCGTGTCGATGCCCTTGGCGCCCTGATCCATCAGGCCGATGGCCGTGCGCATGGCATCGGTGCCGAAGATCGTCTTCATGACATCGGTCTTGGCTTGGTCGTTCAACCCGCCAAGCTTCGTGCGCAGCTCTTCGGCAATCTCGGCCATCGACCGCAGGTTCCCCTGCGCATCATAGAATTGGAGGCCATATTGCTTGATCGCCTCGATCGCGGGCTTCGAGTTGCCAGGCAGGGCGAGCAGGAACGTCTTGAAGCTGGTGCCGGCGTCCGACCCGCTGGCGAATAGCGAGGATGTTCCAGCCAGCACGGCATTGAAATCTTGGAATGACACGCCGACGCTCCCGGCGACGCCGCCCGCCTGGGCAATGCCCTGCGCAAAATCGGTGAAGTCGAGCTTCGACTGATTGACCGCACCGGTGATCTGATTGACCGCGTTGGGCAGTTGATCCGTGGTCAGCTTGAACTGGGCCATCACGTCGGTGATCGCGTCAGCGGCGGGCGCGAGTTCCGATCCCGCCGCCGATGCCAGATTCACTGCTGCGGTAGTGGCCCCGTCCAGGATCTGGCGCGCATTCAGGCCATTCTTGGCCAGCATGTCCATGGCGTCGGCGGCATCGCTGGCGCCGAAAACAGTATCCTTGCCCAGCTTGAGCGCAAGATCGTTCATGGCCTTCATCTCGGCCGCAGTGCCCTGCGTCGAGATGGCGACCTTGTTCATGCTGCTTTCGAAGTCCCCACCCATCTTGAGGACGGCAGCGGCCGCGCCGGCGACGGGCAGGGTGACATATTTGGAGAGGTTCTTGCCGATGTCGCTAAAGCCGTCAGCGGTGCGCTGGATGGACTTTTGCGCGGCCTTCAGGCGCTTCTCCGCGTCCGTCAGCCCCTCTTCGAATGCGAGGCTGTCAAAGCCCAGCACATAGCGCAGGTAGCCGAGCACGACCCCCTTACCCTGACCGTTTGCCATTCAGCACTCCAGTTTCATGATTGTCGCGCGGCTGCGCGTTGGTCCTGGTCCGCCTTGAACCGGCGAACCATGGCCAGCATCGCCGAAGTCCCGCTGGGCTTGGGCGCATTGCCGGGCTTGGGCAGATAATGTTTGACCTCCCGGAGCGTCTTTTTCCGGGCCATCGTTTCAATCTGATGGGCAAGGATTACGATCCGCTCCTGGTGACCGCGCGCGCGGCCACGCATGATCACACCATAGGATCGGAACGTCTGACTCCAGAAGGCCGCAGGCTCTAGGCCTTCTGCTGCCCAGTCTTCTTGCGCTTCATCCCAGTCCCAGCGCTTGCCGTCGCCTTTCCCTCCGCACTCGGGTCCGGCTTCGGCATTGCTCCCGTCAGCGCCTTGCCGATCGCTTCACCGGCACCAGGTGCATTGAGCAACCGAATGGCATCGGCATGGCTGACTCCGGGATGGTGTGCCCGCAGGCCGCCGAACAGAATGGCACCCAGATGCTTCAGCCGGGGCTTTTTGATGACATTGCCCTTGGCGTCGACCTTGGGCGACAGCGCCTTGAGCAGATCTTCCACCTCCATGTCGGCGGCTTCCTCGGCCTCGGCGAAGGCGTTCATATCCATGACGATCAGATAGGAAACGCCGTCATGGACGAACGATGCCTCCCCGCGCTCGATATTCGCCATGGGCGTCAGGCCTCGTAGGCTTCGATATCAGCGATGGTGACGACGCGGAACGTCGCGGTGGCCTCCATCACACCATCGATCGAAACTTCGCCGCGATCATAGCCGATGCACTTCGCGGTGCCGGTGATCTGCGCGACCGGCTCGCCGTTTTCGGGCAACACCGCCTTGAACGGGCGCACATCGCCGGCCTTCAGTGCCGCTTCGCACAGCGTGTCGGTGTCGGACAGCGGGCGGGTGTTCATGACGACTTCGAAGTCGCTGTCTTCATAGAAGGTGCTGACATATTCTCGGCGCCAGCCCGGCGACTTGAGATGCGTCGTTTCGGTCTGCTCGCGCGTGCCGCCGCTGGGCACGCCGAAGCTCTTGACCTGGTTCAGTTCATACAGCGTCGTCGCGTTCTGGAAGTGGAATTCCCCCATGTAGCCGACAGTGGCTTCCTGCGTTTCACCGGGCATTTCAATCTCCTACATGCCAGATAAGAAGATCCACCGACTGCCGATGGATATATGTGCCGCTGGACTGGGTAGCTTGCCCCGAGCCTACGGATTCCCCCAGGTCGCGCTGGCCTTCGACCAGTGCATTCCCGAATTTCTTGCCACCCACGGTCGCCGGCGGCTGCAATGTGTCGATCAGGGCCTTGGCGAGCGCGAGCGCCTGAAGCTGCGTTTCAGCCCAGCAGTCGCCCTGCAGGCGGGTGAAGCGAGCGCCAACAAGCCCTTTCAGGTGCGCTGGGCGCGGATCGGACACGACCTGCAATGTCATGGCTGGCAGCGGCTCCCCCTGCGGACGGATGCCCCAGTTGATGCGCTGGTCGACAATGTCCGTTACCGGCGTGCTGCCGAGCAACCGGGCGGTAACGCCTTCATGGAAGTTCATGCGCCACCCTTTCGCGCCGCGCGCTTGGCCTTGCGGATTACCGCGGCGTCGATCTCGATCGGCAGCAGGACGGCAAAGGTGTCGTCCATTTTCTGACGGTTGCTATCGACCGCTGGCCGGAAAACCGGCGTCGCGGCCTGGTCGCTATTGCCGAATTCCAGCTGAACGCCTGCGATGTCGGCCATCACCACTTCGACGGCGACGCCCTTCTTCTGCTTCGACGACTCGACATCGACGCTTTCATAGGTGTCGCCGGTCAGGTTGTGCGGACCAACATTCGCCCGCACGCCCCGCGCAAGGATCTCGGCCGTATCGGTCAGGGCGCGCTTGCCGACATTCCGAGCCATGGCGCGGCTCATGTCATTGAGCTGGCGCGACGCCTCCCGGAACCCCTCCAGGCGCGAAGCCGAGCGGCGTGCCATCAGGGCACCTGCCGAACAGCATTGATCTTGATACCAGCATCGCCCATTGGAGCGATGCCCCGAATGTCCCAGAGACCGCCGAGGAATCTGACGCGGTCAGTCATGAGAAGTGCGCGCGTCTTGCTATTCGCCAGGATTTCAAAAGTCGCGGCCTGCGTCGCATCCGTCTGAGCGGCAGCGCGCTGCTCAGAACCGCTCCCGAAAATTACGTCGGCCGATGCCTTGGTGTAAAGTGCCCACGCCACGATGGGTTGGTTGAGGGCATCTCGGCCAGTTTCGATCTCTCGTTCGATCAAGATCCTCTTGTTCCGGCGTCCCGAATCCAGCGACATCAGAAGTAGACCCGAAACGGCGACAGGAGGTTCTGCACTGTCATCGACATCGGCACTGCCTGCATCGCGGCACCGGTCGCGATCGTTGCGCGCGCATGCCACATATCCCCCACCATCAGCAGGATCGCCTGCTTGATGGGCCCGGGCACGTTTGGTTCAACCGGATCCGCGTCGGTGTCCACCGCATAGCCAGCGCGGTAACGGACACGCACGGTATCGGCATGACCGCGATAGGCGCCGGGAGTTGGCCATGACTTACCCCAAGCGCAGCCGAGATCGCGGCCGAAAAGCTCATAGGAATTGGGATCAACCAGCACAGGCTGACCACTACCGTCGAGATAATGGACCGACACTATGTCCACGATCGGTTGATAGGGCAGGCGGATCTGGTCACAGAAGCCCGCCATCCGTGCTTCAAGCGTCTGGAGACCAAGCGCACGGCCAAGCCACCCAGCAGGACCGTCGATGTGCTGCGTCGCAGCGGAAACCAGCCGCTCAACCATCTCGCGCTGCTCATCATCGCCATCGAGGCGCAGATGCTGGTCAGCCTCCTCCCACGTCACGATTGGCGCGGGAGGAGTGATGACGATGACGCGCATCAGACGTTCAGCTTTTGCTCACGCGCCAGCTCGATCGCGGCGATGATGTCATCTTTCTTGGTGGCGTCGCCCAGGTCGATCTCTTCCTTGGCGGCCAGCGCCTTTAGTTCATCAACCTTCATCTTGTCGATCGGCGTGGCGTCAGCCGCCTTGTCGCGAGCGCGCTGGATCATCGTGCGCAGGTCGTCGTCGCTCGCGCCGGCCATTTCGGAACGCACGACCTCGATCGCAGCCGTTTCCAATTCTGCCCGGCTCATGCCTTCGATGGGCTTGAGAACCGCAGCGGCAACATTCGAAACGGCACCGCAAGCCACAAGGGTATTGTAGTCAGTCTGGGAGAAAGTGCGCGTCGCGCCAATCGGGTCACCGTCGAGCGGCTTGAGCAGCGTTGTTTCAATATCGGGCATAACAGCCTCCATGTCTCGTGGCAGGTAAAGGCGGGACCGAAGCCCCGCCCAAGCTCATCAGGCGACGCGGCCGAGGTCGCCGTAGACGAAGGCCTGCGGGCGATAGATCGCCAGCGCCAGCCGCTCTTCCGCGCGGATGGTGACCTTGTTCTTGGTGAAGTTGTCGCCGTCTTCGGTCGAAACTTCGACGGTGGCATCCTGCCGGTCGAAGATTTGCGCGCCCAGGTTGAACGCGCCAACCAGCGCCTTGTCGACGGCCATGGCCTGCGTTTCGACCACCGGCAGGCCCCACAGGCGCTTGTCGATCGTGCCCTGCGGGTTGCCGATGATATAGCGACCTTCGCCATCCTTCAGCATCTCGATCGCCGCCATGTCGATCGGGTTCATGACGATGCCGTTAGCCGGATATTCCGCCAGGGCAACCTGAAGGATCATTAGGCGAACGATGTCGAGCGGCGTCGTGGCCGTGAGGCCGCCGGCGGCTTCATATGCCGTAGCATTGGTGACTAGGCCGGGGAGGTTCTGGCCGGTGCCGGAACCATTGAGCAACTGGGTTTCCTCGACATAAGAAAGGCCGAAACGAAGCCGCTGATCGATGATTGAGCTCAGCGCAGGGGCATCCGCCAGGACCTGGACGGATGCACGCATCCAATGCGCGATGGTGCGGACAGTCGCGGTTGCATCTTCGAACTGAAGCTCCGACTGCGGCTTTGCGGCACCTTCGGCAACGGGCGCGGCACTGTTGGTGAACAGCTTCTCGCGTTCATATTCGATGCTGCCCGACGAGGTGTTACCCTGCGCCAGAAGCGCGCGGACGGTCATACGGCGCTGGGGCAGCATCACTGGTGCCGCGCGATCGGGCTGGATCAGGGCGCCCACACTGCCGGCCGCGTCGGTCGTGAGGGACGAAATATCCTTCACCTCGACGATCTGGCGCCCACGGGGACGGGTCTGGCCGGCGAAGGACTTGAAGCCCTCGTCATTGACGAAGCGCTCGCCGGCGGTGGTGGGCCCTTCCTGATCGCTCGTACGCCGCGCCATCTTCTGTTCGAGATCGTCCATCCGCGACTTGGCTTCATTCATGCCGGTGATGGCCTGATCCGCAAGTTCCTTGACGGTGCCGGAAAGTGTCTTTCCTTCCTTGGCTTCGGACAGCGCCTGTTCGGCGATAGCCTTCACCTCGTCATGCTTCTTTTCGAAAGCTGCCTTGGTTTCGGCGGCCAGTTCGGCCATCGACTTGCCATTGGGGTGGCCGGTGGGGTCGCGCAGCAGGCGACCCATGCGGCGTTCATTGGCGGTCAGGGCGCCGATCAGGGCAAGCGCAACCGCGCCACGGGCTGCGCCCGTGAACATCATCTTCTTCATCTTGGAATTCCTTGGAATTGGGGCCTATTCGCCCGTGAGGTCTTCAATCGGCGCTGCGCGCATTGCTGCCCAGAACGCCGCGATCGGATCTGCCGTGCTGTCAGGCTCCCCCTGACCCTTGAGGTTGATACGCACGGCGCGCTCAGCCTCCGAGTTGGAAAGGTCGAAGCCCTTCTTGAGCAGACTTTCCCATTCGCGCTCGGTTAGCCGGTCCCCGGCCGCCAGGCGCGCTCGCAAATCTTCGATTTCCTTGACCCGTGTGATCTGGGTCTTTTCGTTCATCGGGATCGCCACAAGAGAGACCTCGTGCAATCCGACCTCGATCAGCTCGCGGGCTTTATCGGTGAAGCGCTCTTTGATCGAACGATAGCCGATGGATAGGCCTGATAGGGCGCCTTCGCGTGCCAGAGCCAAGGCTTCCTGGCCAGCGGCAGTGCTGGTGACGATCCGGCCCTTCATCGACAAGCCGCGCTGAGAATCTGAGAACTCGGTCCAGACGCCGACCGGGATGCGCTGATCGTGATACATCAGCATGGGTAGAGATTTGCGGCCCTTCAGCGTCTTGGTGAAGGCGCCCGGCAGAATGATGTCACCGCCAAAATCGACATTGTTGTAGGCGGCAGCAAGTCCTTCGATGGCGCCGTCTTCGCTCACATCCTTCACGTCGAGCGGGAAATCGATATAGTCCATGGCTATTCCTTCGCCGCTGGTTTCTGGCCCAAGGGCTCATCCTGCATCTGTCGGTAAATCTGGTCGCCGCCGGGCACAGGCTCCCAACCTTCCAGCGCACGCACCTGATTGATTGTCATGAAGGGCTTCATCTTGTCGTAGAATTCAGCGCGCCCTTGGCTATCGCCGCGCAGAAAGCCTTCGATGTTAAATTCGATCGAAACGCCGGCTTCGATGTCCGCACGAGTGAGGAGTTGCATCTCCACCGCAGATTCGATCCGCTTCAGCCGCTTGCGCATCTTGAACTTGATGAAGCCCTGCGTCTGTTCCTTGATGCTGCTGCCCAGCTGCGTATTGCCTTCCGTGTGCCCGACCAGGTGGGGCGGCACGTCGAAGATCCGGCATATTTCTTCTACGCCGAACTTGCGGCTCTCCAGCATCTCGGCGTCGCCGGGATCGATCGACAGCGCCTGCCAGGACAAGCCACCGTCAAGAAGCATCGGACGTCCCGCATTGACTGCGCCAATATATTTTTCTTGGAGAAGCGCCTCCAGCTCAATGCGCTGTTCCTTGGTGAGGGGCGCACCATCCTTCGTCAGAACACCGCTCGACAGCACACCATTGCTGAAGATCTTGGCGGCCGCGCTCTCGACGGACGATGCCGATGCGAATGAGCGGCGGCAAACAGAAAGTGGCGACAGACCACCCAACGGCGAACCGCCAAAGCCGCGGATGTGCAGCATGGCCGCTTGGGTCACTTCACGGGGACGGCCATTATCCGTCCAGCGATACTCGATATCCCCTGAGGCGAGCCTGCTGACCGACATGATGTCGGGACGCACAGGCGTCAGCGCGACGATCCGGCCACCTGACCCAAAGCTTATCTCGGCATATGCATTGCCGTGCAGTTCGATCGATGCCGCCAGATATTCCCAAAAGTCGAAGGCCGACTGATCGAAATTCGGACGATTATGCAAAAGCCGATAGAGATGATGATCAGTCGCTTCGACCGGCACGCCGCCCGGACCTTTGCGATAGACCGTCAAGGGCAGCGAGGCGATCGTCCCGGCAATGAAATTTACGCAGGCCCAGGTCGTCGCTAAGCCGAGAACGCCATGTGCCGCCCCGGCATCGTTATATTCCGCGACAGTGATGCGGTTGGTCCTGAAATTATCGCCATCCTGGGCGCCAACCTGAAGTACCGACCGACGGCCAAACTGCACATCCTTTCGCTCCGTTGGCGCACGCCAGCGCTGTTCAGCGGCGGCTGCCCGTGCGGATAGCTTGTAACCCGTCATGCCGAATAGCTCGCAATCCAGTCATCGACGTTCATGCCGCCGGTAGGGTTTGCTTCCAGCAGCTTCGTTGCGTTCAGTCCTGCGATGAACAGGTCGATTTTTGCCTTACCGGCGGCTTGCTTGGTGATGATCACAGCATTGCCCCTTTGCTCGGCCTTGGCGTTCCCGACGCACCAGTTGATGATTGGCGCGCCGGAATGGAGCGCCATGCGGTGTTTCAATTTCCGTTCGAGTGACCAGACAGCCGATGCCAGACGATAACCTTGGGTGACACCGACGACCTGCGGATGCACCAGGCCGATCTCGGCCAAGGCATCTACCAGTGCGCCGACACCTTCGGGATCTAGACCAATCGCACCCTTCTCCGGCAGCAACCCGCTGTCTTTCACCTGCTGAATGATCGCGACGATCTCGCGGACATCCTGTTCGTCGCCAAGCAATTCCGGCGGCGGCGTATCATCGTCCAAATCATCGTCGAGAGGTGGGCCACCGTTATGGCCGATGATGACAAGGTCACCATCCTTCTCAAAATCAAGCAAACGCGGCGCAATCTCCGGGCGCAGGCTCAAGACTTCCGCGTAAACCCAGCCCTTGAACCAATAGAGCCAACGCTTAGTCTCTCGTTCTCTGCCGGCGACGCACAGACCATAGAGATCATCAAGGCCGCCTCCGTCTACTCCGACCACCGCAACTTCGCAGCGGGCCAGTAGGCTGGCCAATGTCAGGCCGGGTTCGCTGGCGCGCTCCCAATAATCAGATCCGCGCCAGCGGTCGGTATGGAGCGCTAGGCCGATCTGGATATTCAGATGCTGGGAGGCCCAGCGGCGCTCTTCCTCCGGCCCCTTGTCGACCGCGGCCTGATACTCTTCCACCAACCGGGCGATATTGATGGACCTACCCAAGTTCGGGAGCACCATGTGCCAGTGTCTTGGATCTTGCCAAGGCTTGGCCTGGTCGGTCTGCATCTTCTCCGGAAATTCGTAGAGGAGCGGCAGCATTCTTGCATTAGCGATCCGACCGTCGCGGACCCCGCGGGCATAATCCAATTCGGTTTTGAAGGCCCCTGCTGGAGCCTCGTCACTCTGCGTCGTGATGATGACCAAGAAAGCTTCGGGGTTGGCAATCATGCCGCCCCGCAGCTGGCCGATCACGCGCGACGCGAAGCTAATCGACCCCATCAAGTGAAGCTCGTCGATCAGCACCATCACCGGCTTGGAGCCAGTGGCGACCTTCATGTCGAAGGTCTTGATCTTCAGCTTGGCCTTCAGAACCCGGTCATAGATCGTCTTGATGTGCTCCTGCACATGAAAACGCTGCTTCAGATACGGGTCGGCGTCGATCATGCCGGACGCCTGCTGGAAGGCAGTGTCCGCGATTTCCTGCGTCGGTCCTACCAGCACGAATTCCGCGCGGGGCCGCTCGTTCATGAGCAGGGCAGTGACGCCGATCGCGGCGCCATTGGTAGTCTTGGCATTTTTCTTGGGGACCAAAGCCATGACCTCGCGCACCTGGCGCTCGCCATCGACCATGGAACCGAAGATGGCCCGCACGATATCACGGCCCCATTCACCTGCCGCATCAGCCATCAGAGGCTGACCAGGCACGTCGGGCAATCTCAGATTGTTGAAGATCGCGACGGCCCGATTGGCCTCGTTATCGTTCAACGGCAGCGGCGGCAGCAGGGATTTCCCCGCCTTCAGCCGTTCCACCCAATCAGGGCAGGCAAAATTCCAGCTCAGTGCCGCAGCAGGTTCGCCCACTGGCTTCCCTCATGCGCACTGTGGGCGTTCTCGATCGCCGCCTCCTTCTTGCCTTTCTTTGGGGGCTTGGCGTCCCGCGCTGGCCTGATCGCCGTTCCCGTGGCCAGATCATGGCGATCAAGCCGTTTGAACAATTTGTCGACGGCCGAGACGTTTCCGGCATCGACCTCCTTCACAAGTGCCGAGAGCAACTTGCCCTCCAGCCTCTGGCGCGCTTCAAGCCGCGAACGCAGCTCACGAAAATAATGTTTGCGTAAAGTCGGCGGAGTGATCGAGAGCGCCGCCGCGATCTGCTCTTCGTTCTTATCGAACGCAGCTAAAATCATGACTTTCCTACGATTTTCGTCGGTCGGAATATGGGCGGGGCGGCCACGGCGACCATGACCCGGCGGGATCGGATCGCCAAGAAGGTCAAAATCCCACTCCGACACAAAAAAATCTCCGAATGAGGACGGATGCGGTGCAGGGTGGCGCCGCCCGTCAGACTTTTGACCCACCCCCCCACGTCTCGCCGCGCGCCCGAGCTGCCCGCGCCTTCGCCGTCTTCTGCGCATGGTGGCCCGCGCACAGCAGTTCGATGTTTCCCGCGTCCAGATCGGCGCCGCCGTCCTTCCGCTCGACAATGTGATCAGCGATCACGCGATTGGTGGGCGTAGTGCAGCCGACGCGCTCGCAGCGGTTGCCGCGCAAGCGCTTGATGTCCTTCACCAGCTCGCGCCACGCGCCTGACTGATAGAAGCCTTCGGCGACCTTGGGCGCAGCCTTCACCTTGGCCGGCAGCGCGCCGAGGCGCGAACCGATCGACTTGAGCTTGCCCATGAACAGCGTCCGAAACGACAGCGCCCCACCGGGCAAGAGCCAAGCGGGGCGCTGTAGGTAGAGAGGGAAACGAACCACGCTAGCTTCGAACGAAGGCCCGCCACCAGCGTATCTATGAACTAGCCGATCCGAGGCGAAAGACGAACAAACATTATTTGCATCACGCAACATTCTACCCCTTGCGCCGTGTCTATGCGCGCGTTTCTGCGGCATTCAGCGTGTTGCAGATGCAGTTTACGGCACGGCCATAGCGCATGCGCAGCCCGTCAGCGCCACGCTTCATCTGCATCGGCTTCAGCAGCGCCCGCCACGGCACCACCTTGCGACCCGCTGCCAGCGCCGTAACGGCCAGCACCACCAGCTTGCGATCGCGCTCGGGCGCATAGGCCAGCCAGGCCGACGCCTCCTCCATCCGCTTCAGCTGCTCGCGTGACAGCGGGATGCGCGGCACCGGCTTGTCCTCATGCGCAGCCCAGTCCCACCAGTCGCGCACGATCAGATGCCACGGCCCGTCGCTGGCGAAGCCCCATGTGCCACCCTCGGTGCGCCACTGGAACTGCATCGCCTCCACCAGACGCGCTTCCACCGCCTGGAAATCCCAAAATATCGATCCTTCCAAAGCTGGAACCACCATCCCCAATCCTTCCACCTGACAAGCCACTGATTTACCTAACTTAATTCTGTATTTTGGAAGGAATGGAAGGAATGGAAGTATTATGAATATTCTAGCTTCGCACATGCCTGCGCGCGCACGCCCGCGCCTGTGATGCCGATTTCAAATTGCTTCCATTCCTTCCAAAGGCGCAGAAATCCGCCGCTTTCCCTTCCAATGAAGCTTCCACCACCCTTCCATTCTGGAAGGAACTTTCTTCAATCCCACCCCGGCACGATGTCGTCGTCGGCGGGCGGATAGCCATCCGGGTCGGGCGCGGATCCAGAACCATCGCTGAAGGTGACGACATTGCCGTGCGCATCGAGGAAGTCGCTGACCTGCTTGGTCATGCGCAGCCCCTCCCACTGCATCCCGTTGGATTGCTTGGTGGAGAAGCCCTTGCCCTTCATCGCACTGGTGAAGCCCCGCTGCTGCCAGTCCGGGCCGCCTGTGGCCTTTGCCCAGGCGCGGAACAGCTCGTGCAGATGGGATGACTGCGATCGCGCCTTGGGATCAGGCTCGGTACACAGGCGCAGAAATGCCGCCAGCGGGTCGCTGTCGTCCTTATAGTCGGCCGATGCTGCCGTGACGTCCTCCGGCTCGATAAAGCCATTGTCCATCCAGTCGAGGAGCCCCTCGACCATCCAGGCCAGGATGCCGGCATGCTCCTTCTTGAGCTTGTCGGGCAGCGATCGATCGCGCTGATCCGGCTCAAGGTGCGATTCCCAGAGGACCACCTTCACGCGGCGCCAGATCCCTTCCGTCCCGCGCGGGATCGCCGGCATCTCGTTACACCACAGCGTCCATTTGAAGATCGGGAAGAAGCGGAAGAAACTGCGGAAATTGTCGCGCACGTTCATGCCGTCGCCGCCGGTGACGGTGTTGATCAGCGCCTCATTTACCTTGGCGCCCACCGGCACCTCGCCCGAGGTCAGGAAGCGCACGCCGGGCAGCCGCACCAGGTCGGGCGTGGCCGCGTCGCCGCGCTTCTTGCCGCCTTCGTCCAGGAAGGTTTCGACGTTGATGATATCGCCATAGTCGCCGATCGCGTCGCGACAGGCATTGCCGAAGGTCGATTTGCCGTTCGCGGCCGTCGGGCCCCACCAGATATGGAAGATCTGCTCGCCGATATCGCCGGTCAGATTATAGCCCATCCATTGCTTCAGGTAGCGCCGGCGCTCACCCTTGGGCTGCGCCCACAAGACGAACTTGTCCCACTCGCCCCGCTCGGCATCGGGATCATAGTCGCACGCGGTCAGCTTGGTCAGCATGTCGGCGCGGTTGTGCGGCCGCAGCTCCACGCTGCCGCGCTCGCCGTCCCAGCCTCGGTTGAAATGCAGCGTGCCGTTGAGGCAGTTCAGCACCATGGGGTTGGTATCGAACTGCGACAGCTCGACCGTACACCAGCGCTTGGCCAGGTTGGCGATGCAGCCGATCCGGCCCGAAGCCTCAGACGCCCTGCCCCACCGGCCGATCAGATCCGACAGCTGGACGGCCTTGCCGCCCTTGTAATCGGTGACGCTATCCATGCCGTCCTCATGCTGGCCGGTTTCGACGTGCAGCCGCATATGCGCGCGATCGCGGATCGGGCTGTCGGCATCGACCACCATGCCGGGATGGTCGACGCCGGTATCGCGCACGAACGCCGCCTCGCGCTGGATCGCGCGGACCATTTCGAACACCGACGCCATGACTTCCGCCGGCGTCACATCCTTTTCCTGATTCAGCACCCGATAGCGGCGCCCGTCCCAACCCAGCCAGCCCTTGGCCGTGGTATAGAGATAGTCCCGGCCATAGCGCTGAAACCAGCGCTCGGCATTGCCCATGTCGGTGCGCTGGAACGTCGCCAGGCGCATGTCGAGCAACATGCCGCTGATGTCATAGACCCGCTCCATGCCGGCGGCGAAAGACTTGTCGACGTCCTCCGCCTTGGCATCGGCGCAATCGCCCTGCAGCTGCTCGATCACCGCTCGCGCGTCGGCTTCCTCGATCAGGCCGGCAGACACGCGCCCGCCGATGCTGTAGACCGTGCGACCGAGATCACGGGGCGTGTCGATCCGCGCGTCGAGCTGCCGTTCCAGCCAGGCGCGCGCCACGCGCTTCAGCAGCGCCTGCACCCCCGGCCCCTGATCGGATAGCAATGCCTCCACCCTTCCAATTGGAAGCATGTCCTCTTCCACCAGCCCCGGGGGTGGCGGGGGGAACTTGGCGTCGAAGCGGGCGCGCCAGTCGCTCAGATACTGGGCACGCGTCTCCGCATCGCCGATCGAGGCCGCCGCAGCCGCCAGACGCTTCCACAGGGTGGCCTTGCCTTCCGGCGTCACCGCCCAGGGCGTAGCCAGCACGGCGTCCCAATAGAAATCGACCAGCGGCTGCGCATTGGCCAGCACCGCTTCCACGCCGGCGCGGCCGCCATCTTCCTCGGGCGTTCGCCGGGCCAGATCGTCCGGATCTAGGCCCTCGGGCAGCATGGCGATCGCCAGCGACCCGCCCGGCCCAACGCCGGGCAGCGCCATTTCGCACGCCCGCAGCGCCGCCTTGCGCCCCGCCGCGTCACCATCCATCAGCAGGATCGGTTCATGGACCAGACGCCACGCGCGCATCAGCTGCTCGGGCGTCAGCGCGGTGCCCATCGGCGCCACCGCCTCCTCGATGCCGATCGCGTCCAGGGCGATGACATCGAAATAGCCCTCGACCAGCACCAGGCGCCGGCTCGCGCGCGCCGCCGGCGCCGCGCGGTGCAGATTGAACAGCAGCCGCCCCTTGTCGAAATGGTCGGCCGCCGGGCTGTTCAGATATTTGGCTTCCTGCCGATCCGTCGTCGCCCGCGCGCCGAACCCGACCGCCCGGCCGCGCTGGTCATGCACCGGGATGATGATCCGCGCGCGGAAGCGATCGCGAAAGCCGTCGGGCGTGTCGACCAGCAGGCCGGCATCGGCCAGCATCGGCGCCGGCACGCCACAGGACGCCACCGACCGCTGCGAAGGCGCGATGCCCAGCCCGAACTTCTCGATCGACGCGGCCGATACGCCGCGGTTCGCCAGGATCTTCTGTGCTGCCGGCGTCGCGCGCAGCTCGCCCGCATACCAGCTGCCCGCGCGCTGCAATATGTCATGGACATTCTCGATCGCGGCCGACCGCTGCACGTCCTCCGCCGATCGCGCCGGCATCTCCAGCCCGGCCGCCTCCGCCAGATCCTTCACCGCATCGATGAAGTCCATCCCGCGCTGATCGGTCAGCCACCGGATCGCGTCGCCATGGGCGCCGCAGCCGAAGCAATGGTAGAAGCCCTTGTCGTCGTTGACGGTGAAGCTGGGCGTTTTCTCGCTATGGAACGGGCAGCAGCCCTTATGTTCCTTGCCCTTCTTGTCCAGCTTGACGCTGGCGCCGATCAGCGCCGACAGCGTCGTGCGGTTGCGGATTTCGTCTAGGAACGCAGTTGATAGAGACACGAAACCCCACCCCGAAAATCAGGCAAATCATTGTGATTGGTCCGGGCGGACTGGCCTTTGGGTCGATAGATCGGGCACCATGCCCGATCCTCCATGCGCCCCGGTGCGCGATAGGAAGGATGTCAGCCCGAGCCTTGGCCCAGGCCATCCATGATGCTGAAGCGCTCGATCACCCGTTGGGTCAGCAAATCGAGATATTCGGTCGCCGCGCGGTAACGCAGCGGGCCAGCGCGATAGGAGTTGATCGCATGATAGCTGATCACGCCCAGAACAACTGACTCCAGCACAACTAAGGCATCTTCGAGATCGCCATTGGTACCGTAAACCACATGCTTGATGATTTCCGGCGCCATTTGATTATGCCGTTCGGTCGCATCGTCGGCCATCACCGTTCTCCCATGCGCGCAGCCAGCGCCAGGCGCCGTTCGTCCAGCCAGTCGGCCGCGCGACGGATCGCCGCCTCCCAGGCGGCAAAGCAGCAACGGTCATGCGTATCGATGATGGCGCTGCGCAGATCGCCGGGCAGCGCGCGATAATGGCTCTCGCACAGCCGCTGCTTGCGCCGGCGACCACGATTACAGCCCGGAAGGTCGCAGATGGGGCGATTATTCGACATCCTCAAACTCCCCTTTCTCGTCCTGGCAATCACCGTCGCAGCCATCCAGCCCGCAATTGAAACAAGCGGCATGGCAGTCCGTCACGGGGCAGCCATCACAGCCGCAACCTTCGAATTCATCGGAGCCGCAGCACAGATTTCCGCAGGCGTTGCACATCGTCCTAGACCCTCATCGGCATGAGGACGTACAGCTGCCGCGCATCATCGCTCTGCTGCCAGAGCGTCGGCGCCGCCTCGTCGGCCATCTTGACCTGCGCCCGCGCTTCCTTGGCGTCAGTGCCCTTCAGGCGGCCGAGCATGTCGAGCAGGAACCGGCCATTGAAGCCAATACGCAGCGGCGCGCTGTCATATTCGCATTCGACTTCCTCGCGCGCCGTCCCGTTCTCCGGACTGGTGACGCTCAGCACCAGCAGGTCGCGCGAGAACTCCAGCGCGATCGCGCGGCTCTTGTCGCTGCTGATCGTCAGCACGCGCTCCACCGCCTCGGCCAGCGGGCCGGGATAGATCCAGGCCGCCTTGTCGTTCGCCGCCGGAATGACGCGGGTATAGTCGGGAAACTGGCCGTCGATCGCCTTGCCGGTCAGAACCGTGGTGCCAATCGCCATCTGCCATTTCGAGGTGCTGACCGCGACGCCCACCGTGCCGCCCTCCGCGTCCAGCAGGTCCGCCAGCGCCTTCACCGCCTTGCGGCTGATGATGATGCCCGGCATGTCGCCGGCGCCGTCGGGCACCTCGACATGGAAGCGCGCCAGGCGGCTGCCATCCGTCGCGACGGCGAACTGGCATTCGCTGTCGTCGGGGACGTGCAGGTAGATCCCGTTGAGATAATAGCGTGTCTCTTCCGTAGACTGGGCAAAGCGCACACTCTCGATCATGTCGATCAGCATGGTCGCGCTGACTTCCCACTGCGCATCCCAGTCGCCGGCCGCCAGAACCGGGAAATCATCGGTCGGCAGCGTCGGCAGCTTGAACCGCGCCCGACCGCACTTGATGCTGATGCCGGTGTTGCCGTCCGCCTCGATCGTGGCGACGCCATCCGCCGACAACTTCGCCGCAATCTGCTTGAGCGTCGTGGCGTCCACCGTGAAGTCCATCGCCTTGTTGGCGCCGGCATCCTCCAGGTCGACCACCTTCTCGACCATGATATCCATGTCGGTGCCGATCAGCGTCATCTGGCCCGGCGTCGACCGGATCAGCACGTTGGACAGGATCGGGACCGTCGAACGCTTCTCGACCACTTCGTCGATCGCCTTCATCGCCGCGCGCAGCCGGTCGACCTTCACCTGGATCATGCCGCCTCTCCCGCATTCAGGCCGCGATCGAGCAGCGCGATCATCGCCGGGATCGGGCGCTGATTGGTTTCGCGGGCATGCCGGCACACCCGATCCCACAACGGACCCCAGCGATCCTTCATGATGCTGGCCGCTAGCGCCGGCGCGTCGGTCAGCGCCCGCTCCTGCAACAACGCGCCGGGCGACGGAGCGTCGATTGCAGCCGCCCGCCCTGTCGAGGCCGCAACCTTTCGCCGCGCGCCCGTGTCCTGCGCCTCGGCCGCGACCTGCTCGGCCAGCGTCGGCGCTTCCACCTTGGGCGCCGCCGGCCACATGCTGGGCGACAGCGCCAGGTTGAACGGGTGCATCTTGCCCTGGGCGCGCAGCTGCTGGATGGCAGCGGCGAAATTGCCCACTGACAGGTCGGCCAGCTTGCGCAGGTGCGGCATCGTCCAGCCGGCCTCCGGCGCTTCATGATCCAGCATCACGCGGACCAGCGTTTCGCATGCGTCAGACATTCACGCCTCCAGTGCTTCCGCGACCATGCGGCCGACGGCCAGCACGGCGGCGCCACGCATGTTGAGATTGGGATTTTCGGCCTTCGCGCGGTTGATCATGTCCCGCCATTCCGTCTGCTCGCAGCCGCCCAGCACGATGCCGATCAGGTCGCCATGCTCGACGCCATTGGCCGCGACCGCCTCCGCGATGCCGGGAAAGATCGTGCCGAAATAGCGCAGCACCTGGCCCGAAAAGGCCATCGCCGCCGCCAGACAGGCCACGCGCAGCACCTTCTCGCCATGGTTGCGCTGGCAATGCTCCAGCCCGCCGATATTGCTAACCTGCCCGGCCTTCCAGGCCTCCGGATTTGTCGTCTTGGCGACCGACAGCCCGGCATTGGCCAGCGCATTGTTGATGACCACCGCCTCGGTTTCGCCAGCCTCCAGCGCTGCCTTGTACAGGTCCAGCTTGCTCAGCGGCCGCCGCTGCTGGTTGAGCGCCACGAACGCGGCGGCCTCATCCCCGGCGGACTTGGACGCGATGACGACGCAGGGCAGATCATAGATATCGCCCCGCTCGCGCGCCGCCGCCAGACGATGCTGGCCGTCGATGACATAAAGCGAGCCATCCTCGCGCTTGGCGACATTGAGGGGCTGACACAGACCCCAGTCCCAGTTGCGCGCGATCCGCTTGATCAGCCCCTGGCTCGGCCCGGTGTCGATCGACCGCTGATAGCTGTCGTCGATCAGCAGGTCGGCGATCGGCCGGAACTCCAGGCTGGGCCGCTGGCCGCGCTGGGCCATCATCCGCGCCCCGCCGCTCATGCCGCTTCGTCCAGCTGGGCCAAGTCATAGGCTTCGAGCGAAACCCATGAGCCCTTGACCAATGCGCCCTCGACCTCGGCCCATTCCACTACCTCGGCCAGATCATCGAACGAATAGACGGGGTCCGCGCCGTCATATTCGCGCTCATCATACCAGCAGCCATCCTGCCACTGGAACAGGACCAACACGCCCAGCTGCACCACCGCCGGCGCCGGATCGAGCGACAAAAGAGCCTGCCGCTCGGCCGTCGCCGCTGCAGCAGCGTCAGCGGCAGCCTTCTCCCGCGCCTCCCGCTCCGCAGCCTTGGCTGCTTCCTGCCGATCATACTCGACCTCGGCGGCTTCGAGCTGCGCGTCGATTTCATCAGGCGTTACCAGCACGTCGATGCCAACTGAATAGCATTCGCCAACGCCCTCGACCTCGCTCGAACGCCACAGATCGGGCCGCATCGTCTCCCAGAATTGCCGGCCCTCCACCTTGTCGTCGCGGATCTTCTTGGCCGCTAGCCATGCTGCCACCGACCGGATCGCACTGGCCCGGCGTTTCGCCTCCAGCTGCTCGGCCGTCTCGCGCGGGGTCGACGTGGGCGGCGGGATCACCTCGACCAAGCGCGCACCCGGCACGAAGAAGCGATCGTCCAGCTTCAGCCGGCCACCATTGTCGATGCCGCAGACGCCAATGATGTCGATGCCCGCCGCTGAAGCGCGATCGCGCAGCACCGGATAATCTGGCACATCATGGCGATAGCCCTTATCGACCAGTTCATAGCCCTTCGGCGATTTGGGAAACTTTCCCAGAACCAGACCTGGGCACAGCAGCACTTCGCTGGTTGTCGAATGGGCCTCTTTCGCCTCAGTCAGCTTGCCCACCAGCTGGAAATGGGCGCGATCGCTGGCAATGTTCCAGACGATTTCCGGGTCGCGCAGCTTGCACCCGTCATATCCCATGGCGTCGCTGAACAGATCGTCCTCGTACCGCCCGCCTTTCTTTTCATAATCCGCCGCGCCGACGAACTTGAACAGCGCGCTGCCGGTCGTCATCTGGGCGCCACTGATGCCGAAGCGGATATTCATCGCATGATGGGCATGGGCGCCCTTCTTGCATTCGCTAGCGAACACTTTCAGTTGGATCTTGTGATCTTGGCTGCCAGCATAAGCCATTGCCGCGTCGATCGTCAGCTTGCCATGGCGAAGTGCGTCGAGAATATCCGGCGCCAGATCCGCGAGGCGCAGCCGCTGTTTCACATAGCGTTCGGTAAAGCCGAACCGCTTGGCGAGATCCGCCGGTGCCAATGCGCCCGGCTTCATCAGCGCGTCGAACGCCAGGAATTCGTCAGCCGGGTTCATGTCGCGCTTGCCCAGATTTTCCGATAGCGACAGGTCGATGGCTTCTGCAGGTGCGCGCAACAGCACCGGCACGGGCAGGCTGTCGTCGATCAGCTTACGCTTGGCGAGCAGATTCAGCGCCTGCAGGCGGCGACCACCGCCGACGATGTAGACCACCGAGTTGTCGATCGACGTGTCGCCGGCATAGCCGATCAGATTCTGCAGCAGCCCCTTGGCCGCGATATCATCGGCGAGGCTCTCGACATCGACCGCCTTGTCAGTCTTGCGCACATTCTCCGGCGCGCGGATCAAGCGGCCCAGCGGGATCATCTGGATGCCGCTTTCGGGCATGGCAGCCACTTCACTCTCGGGCGCAACCGGCGCCGCTTTCTTCGAAACCCGCTTGGTAGCTGTGGGCATGGGACGTCCTTCTCTGGTTGACGCCGGTGGACCGGCTTATGCTGTGGGAAATTGTCCGGGCGCGGCTGCCGCTGCGGGCGCCGCGCCCGATCCGCCTTGCGACCCGAAGGCGACGGATTGGGAATGGGTCGAGGGGACGGGCGAAACGGGCGCAACCGCCCCCTCTATGCCGCCGGCTATGGGTCGGTTGGCGGCAATAAGGATGCCGGCTTCGCGGTCGATCTCGTCGGCCCAGCGTTCGGCCTGGTCGAAATCGACGCAGCAGATATCGGCCAGCGTGCCGAGCATCGCCCGGCCCACATTGATGTAGCGGACCTCGAACTGGCGCCGCGTAATCTCCATGTCGATGAAACTCATAGCGCACCTCGCACGGTTGATTTGCCGGTCGCGACGATCGTCACCACGCGCCGCTCGGTCGGGCTGGGCTCTTCGACGCGGATCTTGCCCTCGCGCACCAGGCGCCGGACCCGATAGGACGCGGCAACCGCATCCTTCAGGCCCAGAGCGCGCGCCAGTTCGGTATTGGTCGGGCAGGTCTGCCCCCGATTGGCGGCCCGGCTCAGCAGCCGCAGCACGGCGCCACCGACGCGCTTGGCGTGGTCGCTGCTCTGCCGGAACTGGCCGGGATTGACGCGAGCGCGCGCGCGCAGCTGCGACGGACGCGGCGCCTCCAGGCGCTGGGCAATGAAGCGAAAGCCCGCGCCTGCCCGCTTGGTGGTCGGCACCACCAGCCCCTGCGCACTGAGGTCGCGCACCACCGATCGCAGCGCCTCGCTCGGCCGATCGCCGGTGAAATAGGCGACATCCTCGCCCGGCCGTGCCCGCTGCGCCCAGCTGATCAGCTGCTCGGGTTTCAAAGCCTGCATCATGCCCCCTCTTCCACGGCGCGCAGCTGGGCCAGCAGCTGGACGGCGAGCGCCACCAGCTGCTCGGCATCGTCGATCAGCGCATGTTGGCGCACGTCGCGGGCACAGACCTTCTGGTCATCCGCCAGCGCCGCGCAGATCTTCGCGGTAATCTCGGCCGCCTCGCTCGACATCGCGCCGATCTGGGTCAGCCAGTTGCCGGCATCCGTCTCGATCTCGGGCAGGCGGAACAGTTCGAAGCCCTGCATGCGGGCAAGGGCGCGGGTGATATGGGGCCAGCCCGGCTGCCCGGTCGCCATCTTCTCCAGTTCTGGCACCAGGCGCAGCGGGATGAACTCGGCCGCCTCGACATTGCCCCACCCGTTGATGGTGGGCTGCCCCCGGCCCAGCATGTGACTGACATAGACCTGCTTGCCCGCGGCATGCACGGCATCACCGGTCGCCTCGCTGATCGCGATGTCGGTCGGCTTCAGATCATCCGCCCCCCGCGCCATATCAGCGGTCACCTCCGGGGGCGCGACGACGGCTATTCAGAACCGGACTATCGGACGCGCCCCCTTCGGTTATCGTGCGGCCTCCACGACTCACACGAAAGCTGACCTGCATGAGCAACACGACGACCGAAGCCACCGCCGCCTTTGCCTTCATGACGGCGATTTTGAAGGAACTCGATGCCCGCCACGCTGGCTTCGCCGATGCAGTGTTTGAACGGGTCGAGGCAGACATAATCTTGCATGAAGCAATTCCGGCATATGCCGACCATTTGGCAGAGGGCTTGTCCTGGGCACGCGCAGAAGTCACCAAGGCTCGCGCCACTGGCTGACCCTCGCCGTCCCCATCCAGACGCAGCCCCAACCAGACCGCGCCGCCGGCGAACCGCTTTTTATAGCCGGCGGCGGACATCGCCCGATCGAAGCCACGCATCGACCAGACCGCCTGCCCGCTATATCCGCACCATAGCACGAAGCGCTGGTACAGATCGGGAGTGGCGACCTGATAGCAATCGCCCCGGACTGTGAAATCGGACAGAAACTGTGCCAGTGGGTCGACGCGCTGCATCGGATTGCTATCCACATCCATGCCGAACCGGCTCAGCCAACGGCGCACATTGCCGAGATCGTCCATCATGCGGCCTCCCCGATAATTTTCGTTTCGCTATCGGGTGACGTTGCATGCTGCGGTGCGGTAGCCACATCCGCATGAACAACGTGCTCGACAAAATCATCGACGGTCAGAGCAAAGCCGCGAGCCGACGCGGCCGCGATAATCTTTTGCCAGTAACGCGGGGGGATGCTGCCACGATAGCGCCACTGACTGACCGTGACCGCCCGCTCCGCGATGTCACGGGCCATCGCAGCAGCATTTCCAGACCACGGACGATAGATCGCATCGAATGATGTTTGCTCAACCATTCCACAATAATACGGAATGTATTTTTTCCGTCAATACCACACGTATGATTTCATGCGCTACGCATGATTTCATGAGCTCACGTAAGGAAATTGCCGCAAGCCGGTTGCGCCAAGCACGGTCTGAAGCTGGTTATGACAGCGCCCGCGCTGCTGCGGAGGCGTTCGGCTTCACCACGTCCACCCTCACCAGCCACGAGAACGGCACGCGAGAATTCGATGTGGAGACGGCCATCCGCTATGGGAAAGCCTTCAAGGTCAATCCCGGCTCGCTGCTTGCCCTTGATCATGTGGAACCCATGACTATGCGCAACGTCCTAAGCACCACGACAATTCCATATCTAGGCAAGGTCGCAGCAGGACTGTGGCTTGACTCGACGTTCGGCGAAGCCCAACCACCTGAATATGTGACAATTGATCGGTTTGCAGGCGACGTGGACGGAGAATTATTTGCGGTGACCCCTGAGGGGCCAAGCATGAACCTGACAATACCGGCCCATTCGACGCTAATCTGTCGCCGGGTCGCCTATGGCTTGGATGGTGCAGTACCCGGCGATCTGGTCGTGGTTGAACGCATAAACCATGACCTGCGCGAAATGACATGCAAGCGCCTCGCTATGGATGGCGATGAATACATCCTACTGAGCGAGTCAGATCGCCCGGAATTCAAGGAACCCATTCGCTTGGGCAGGCCTGACGAAACACTCCACATTGATGATGAAATTACGGTCATAGGCGTCGTCCTGCGGGCCATCCAGGATCTCCGCCGCCGCAATTAATTCGCTGCGTATTGACTTGTTCAATACAAAACGTATTTTACCTCTCGTCCATCACGACGGGAGGTTCCCCATGCTTCAGGCTCACGCCCAATTCCCCTTCCCCGGCAGCACGGCCCTGTTCGACGGCCTGCGCTGGCGCATCCACCAGCTGTTCGGCGATACCGCGCTGATCACTCGCGAGGGCACGGCGGCCAGCCTGAGCCGCCGCGCGCCCGTCGCCGATCTGGTCGATCCGGTCGAGGCTGATCAAAACGCCCTGATGGCGCTGCAGGACGTCAGCGCTGCCACCAAGCGCATCGCTCTGTTCACCGCCGGCCACCTGCGCACGGTCAACGACGTCGCCCTCTATCAGCTGGGCCGGGATCTGACCGAAGCCGCCCGCCTGGGCCGCATCCCCCAGTACCAGGATAACAGCCACCTTGCCCGCGTGATGCGGTCGCTGGGCTGGCGCAAGGATGGCTATGTTGGCGAGAGCCACGAACGCAGTCCCCGCTATGTCCGCGTCGCCACGCCGTCGCGCGCCGGCTGACATGCTCGCCGGCCCCGACCTTCCCCCGCACCCGATGGCACTAGCCGCCATCAGCCTGACCGGCGCCCTGATCGTGCTGGGCACCTTCAAGGCGATGGGCTGGCTGCTCACCTTCCTGACGAGGTTCTTCGCATGATCGATGCCACTATCACCCGCGACATCGGCGGCCCTATGACCGTCAGCCTTATTGACGGGCCTTGGCTGGTCGCACTCGCGGCCGACGCCAAAATGCTGCCGATCATCGACGCTGACCGCATTGAATTCGGCCGTGCCTTGATCCTTCAGGGCTATGACGCCTCCCGCGCCCTGCGCATGATCCAAGACGAGATCGAGGACAATGACGGCGCGTTGCAGATGCTTGCCCGGCATCGCGTCGCGATCGGCCAGCTTGCTGCTCGCTATCGAGCAGCGCTGGAGGCGATCGACAAGGCCATCATGGACGGACATGTCTGCGACGATGTCGCATGGTTCGACAAGTTCACGACGCTGCACGACTTTATCGATGAAACAATCCGCCCGTGTCAGCCGGCGGCGATCGGCGACCTATTCCCGAATGCTCACACGTCCGGAAATTGGCGAGCTATCGAAACGGCGCCGAAGGATGGGACGACGATCGATGTCTGGCGCGATGGCACCCGCGACACGGTCTATTGGGGCCTCCCGCCTCATGAATGCGGCGAGATGGGTCAGTATTGCGATAGCGACTGGCACCTCAACCAATCGCCGGGTTGGATTTGCTCGACCTTCGGCGAGTTCATCGGCGGCAAGCATGATCCTTTCACCCATTGGATGCCGCTACCTGGCGCACCGGAAGGTGGCCAATGAGCATGGAATATATCCAGCGCTATTACAGCGTCCCTGCCCGCGTTGGCGGCCGCATCCGCTACACCGGCGGCCGCCACGCGATGCTCGGCACGATCACCGAAAGCCAGGGCCAATACATCATGGTCCAGCTCGATGGTCAGCAGCATTCGATGCCCTATCATCCGACGTGGGAAATCGAATATCTGGACGGGCAGAAAACCAATGCCTGACTTCTCGGCCGCCCAGCTGCATCAGGCGGCGCGTGACGAACGCGCCCGCCGGCAGGCTGCATGGGCGGCCGCCGGTCAAACATTTTCCGATCGCGCGCTTCAGGATGATGCATTGTGGTCGAACATCGAGCAGATGGCCGGCCGCTTCGCGGGCGATCCCATCGCGATGAAGCGCTGGCCCTGGTACTGGACACCGATCGAGCGCGAGGCGATGATCGACAGCACGCTGAAAACCGCGATCAAGGCCGAAACGCGCCTGGACGCGAGCAAGCCCGCCGATCGCGCCAAGATCGATGCGCTCTGGCACCTGTTCCGCTGGCTACGCAACCCCGGCGCCTATCGGCCGCCCCAATCAGCGGAAAGGCAGGCAGCATGAACGCGCCCTTCCGCCGGCCGCCATCGGCCGAATTGCTTGACTTCGTGCGCGCCTTGGCGCGTGCTGATGAGGCGCGCGACTTTGCCCGGCGCGCCCGCGCCACAGGAACCAGCGCCCATGCGGACGATCATCTACGCTCGATACAGCAGCGACCTTCAGAATAGCCGGTCGATCGCCGACCAGATCGCGCTGTGCCGCGATCGCGCCGCCCAGGAAGGCTGGCAGATCATTGACACCTTCACGGACGAAGCGATCAGCGGCGCCGCCGGCATCGGCGAAGACCAGCGCCCCGGCCTCAACGCGCTGCTCGCTCGGGTCGAGCGCGGCGGTGTCGACCAGGTCATCGCCGAATCGACCAGCCGCATAGCCCGGCATCAGGGTGACGGCTTCGCGATCCGCGAACGCCTCTCCTATTTCGGCGTGCGCCTGTTCACCCTGTCCCAAGGCGAGATCGACGAGATCAAGGGATGGGTGCAGGGCTTCCTCGATTCGCAGGCGCGCAAGGATATCGCCTTCAACGTGAAGCGCGGCCAGCGCGGCACCGTGCGCGCCGGCCGATCGCCCGCCGGCCTAGCCTATGGCTATCGCAAGGCCAACCGCCTGGACGAGCGCGGCGAGCTGGTGCGCGGCCTGCGCGCGATCGACGAGGACCAGGCCGAGATCGTACGCAGGATCTTCGCCGAATATGCCAACCACCGCAGCGCCCGCCAGATCGCCGGCGGCCTCAACGAAGACGGCATACCCGGCCCCACTGGCGGCACGTGGCGCGCATCGACCATCTTGGGTGATCGTCAGCGCAAGAACGGCATGCTCCAGAACCGGATCTATATCGGCAAGATCGTGCATGAGCGGACCAGCAAGGTCGCAGATCCGCGCACTCGCAAAGAACGCATCAGGCCCAACCCGGAAGCCGAATGGGTAGAGGCCGACGCGCCGGATCTGCGCATCATCGACGATGCGACCTGGCAGACGGTGCAGCAGGTGCGCAACGCATACAGCACCGATCGCCCCGAGCTGATGCGACGCCCCAAGCGCCTCCTATCCGGCATCGGCCGCTGTGGCGTCTGCGGTGGGGGCTGGATCGTCATTGGCCGCGACCAGTGGGCCTGCGGCAAGCACCGCGACGGCCGCGCCTGCACCAACAACCGGACGGTCAAGACGCACGTCTATGAGCAGAAGGTGCTGGACGGCCTGCGCGACGACATGCTGCATCCCGACGCTGTGTCGGCCTATGTCCGCGAATTTCATGAGAGCCGCCGCCAGCGATCGCAAGAGGTGGCGCAGCAGCGCGCGAAGCTGGAGCGCCGCCACCGCGAGGCAGCGGCCAAGGTGGAGCGGCTGATCAAGGCGATTGCCGACGGCGGCGACGAATTTGTCGAGATCCGCGCCATCCTGACTAAGGCCCGCGCCGATCGCGACGCGATCGCGCAGCAGATGGCCGACCTGGAGGCTTTCCCGGTCATCACCCTCCACCCCGGCATCGCGCAAGAATATCGCAAGCAGGTCGCGGACCTGACGGAGGCCTTGGCCGGTCATGGCGAGGCCCAGGCCGAAGCCATCCCGAAGCTGCGCGCCCTGATCGGCACCGTCACGGTCTACCCGGCCGAGGGCCGACGCGGTGTCGAAGTGGAAGCTACGGGACAGATCGCCAACATGCTCGCCCTGGCCACCGGCCAACAGCTGCATGCGTCGATGTATGTTGACGGTGGAGCGGGTAGCGGGGATCGAACCCGCATCACAAGCTTGGAAGTTTCATGCTGGACTTCCAAGCGGCAGCCTTCATGATCGCAACGCCATATTTTCCGTATTTTTCATAGCTCCATCGTACTACAAAACACCCAACAACGCGAAGCATCGTGATTGTTGCGTGATTGCTGGAGTATTTGTCCGATGGCAACTGGCCTCATCACCAAACAGCGCGTCGATGCGCTAACCCCCGGCCCCAAGGACGATTTCCTATGGGACACAGGCGTCAAAGGTTTCGGGCTGAAAATCACGCCCAAGGGAACGCGCACCTATATTTACCAGTACCGAATGGGTGGACGCGGCTCCAAGGTCAGGCGCTACACGATCGGCCTGCATGGAGCTTGGACGCCCGACGCGGCACGCAAGGAAGCCCGCAAGGTGGCGCAGATGGTCGATCAGGGCATCGATCCCGCAACGGAGAAGCAGAAGAAACAACATGACGATGCGACGTTAGCGTTTTCTGCTTATGCGGAACGATTCATCGATGAATATCTCCGTTCAGAGTGGAAGGGCGGCTTCGATCTTGCCGAAGGCCTGCTGAAGCGCTTTGCGATCCCCACGTTCAGGCAACGCCCCATCTCCTCGATCACCAGAGCAGATATTTCCTCCCTGATGGATAAACTGGCGGACCGCCCCGCTTCTCGCCGCAATATGTTCACGGTCGTCCGCAAACTGTTTCGCTGGGCGGTTAATCGTGGCGACTTGGACCTATCCCCCATTCAGGACATGGAGCCACCGCCTGCACCCGCATCACGCGACCGGACGCTCTCAGACGATGAGTTAGGGCGGGTGTGGCTTGCTGCTGAGGCACAGGGCTATCCCTTCGGCGATTTTGTAAAATTTCTCATTCTCACCGGCCAGCGACGGGAAGAGGTTTCGCAAATGCAATGGTCAGAGGTCGACCAGCGCAATGGATCTTGGACGATACCGAGCCATCGCTCGAAAAATGGCTTGGCCCATGACGTCCCACTGCCAGAAGCTGCAGTGAAAATTCTGGAGGGAATCGCGGCACAGACCAAAAATATAAAGCCCGGAAACTGGCCCAAGCGTGGCTTTGTGTTCACCTCGACCGGCAAGAAAGGGATTACGGGCTATTCAGTCGCGAAGCGCGATCTGGATGAGCAAATCTCGGACGCAAAATCGGAGGGAAACACCAAACAATCAGAGCCTCTCGCACCATGGCGATTCCACGACCTACGCCGTACTTTGGCGACAGGGATGCAACGGCTGGATGTGCGGTTTGAAGTCACCGAAGCGATCCTCAACCATCGCTCCGGTGTGACCAACGGGATCGCAGCCGTTTATCAGCGACATAATTGGGCGTTGGAAAAGCGCGTGGCATTGGATCGCTGGTCTGCGCACATCAATAAAGTACTGAAAGATTTTGAAACACAGGCGTGATCGAGCGCCTTTACATTCCTATTTTCAGTCAAAGCAGGCCTGAAACAGCGCAGTTTGAAACCGTGAAAATCGGCCGAATTTGGTCACGTCCGTCAATGTGGTGTAATTTCGGTGCTGGCCATCGGGCTGCATTTTCAGGCGGCCTTGGGTGTAATCTGTAGCGGCTGAACCTCCTCGGTTATGGGTGTGGCAAGGGCGGCCATGCCCTCGATCTGC
>NZ_JBSXOQ010000073.1:0-7985 GCF_056859495.1 Sphingobium sp. L-44
GGGCCGCCAGCGGTACCCATATCGCGCCTGATCTACTCGCCCACGTCTCGCCGTTGGGATGGGAACACATCAATCTAACCGGGGAATATCGCTGGCCCAAATCCTTAGCGTAGGATTCCGCCCCCTCCCGCAAACGCCCCCGGTCAGTCGCCGACCATGAGGCCATTGCCGGCCTGAAAGGCATCGAGACCAAGCTTCTCAAACTGGCAAATGACGTCGAACAATGAGCATCTTGGCTACCGCAGCCACGATTCTAGGATCGGCTTCTCACATCCTTTGGGAGGAGCGGCCTGCTGCGGCGATCATGCCGCCTTGGTCTGGTAGAGCTGCGCCTCACGGTTGATAAGGATATCGGCTAGAAACCAATAGGCCTCGCCCCATGCCGTCAATATTTCCTCGGTCGCGGCTTCGCCGAGAATATCGCGGATGGCGGGGAGCAGCGCGTTCGCCACGGTGGGGTAATGCTCGGGCTTGATGTGTGTTTCGACATGACGCGCGGCGATCCGCTCGATCGCCGGTTTCAGCGCGTCGAGCTTATCGACATTCTGCGCGAAGGCGAGGATCGCCGCCGCGAGCCGCTTGGGCTGCGCGCCGGATTCGTGCGCGGCCATGTCGAACAACGCCTTGATCTCCGGATCGACGAACAGGCGCTGGTACATGCGCGTGGTGATCTCCACGCCATGCTGCTGGAGCGCAGGCGCCGTAGCTTTCACCAAAGCCATTGTTTCGGGGGAGAGCGGTTTGGACATACAGACGTGCTCCGGATTTCAGACCCTGACAAAAGAGACGATCAAAGTGACGGGAGGGATCCAGTCGGACAAGGAGCGTGGGCCGAAGAGACAGGCATGCGCGATGAACCCAAGGCTTAGCGGCGGGGATGACCCGTATCCGGATTCGATCATAGCTCGACCGCGGCCAGAGGGGCGAGCAAGGTCCACACGACGCCCGAGACGGGAAATTCCAACTCGGCACGGCCGCGCAAGCTGCGGCTTGCGGCCGTGCATATCAGCCGCGATCCAAAGCCCCGCCGCTCGGGCCTGACGACTGGCGGGCCGCCATGTTCGGCCCATTGCATCCAAAGCTCGGCCTCGATGCCCGATCCCAGCACTTTCCACGTCAGCTCGATAGTGCCTGTTTCGTTGGACAGCGCACCATATTTGATCGCGTTCGTCGCCAGCTCGTGAAAGGCGAGGGTCAACGTCATCGCCGCCTTGGGGCCGATCGTGACCGTGGGGCCATCAAGGCGAAGCCGCTCCGCGTAGAGGGTGAAGTGCGCCAGTGCATTCTCGGCCAGCGCCGGGAGGGGCGCGGTCTCCCAATTATGGGATAGAAGCTGCTCGGTCGCGCTACCCAGCGCCGCCAATCGCTCGTCAATGGTCGATCGGGCGTCTTCGATCGAATCGGCCGCCTGCAAGCTCTGGCTGACAAGAGAACGAACGATAGTGAGAATGTTCCTGAACCGATGCTCAAGCTCACGAATCCGGGTTTCAGTATCGACCATAACTCTACGCGCCCCCTACCCGGCTATTTAGATCAATCGATCGCCCAAGACGAACATTTTGCATGTCCGCGTGGAGCGCAGAGCCAGACGGCGCGTTGCTGCGCTGGTCGGTGGAACGGCTGCGTAAATGCTTGGTGCGACATGACTACACGAGACGGGATCAGCGGCCTTCGTGTGCTGGTTGTTGAAGATGATTACTGGGTCGCGGCCACGCTGGTTGAGATAATATCCGACGCCGGCGCAGAAGTCGTCGGCCCTGTCGATTGCGTGCGGGACGCCCTCTCGGCGCTGGACTCGTCGCCTCATGTTGCCAGCCTCGATGTGCAACTTGGCTCCGAAACCTCATTCCCGATCGCGGACGAACTGAATCGGCGCGGCGTGCCCTTCATCTTCGCCACGGGCGCGGCCAGCATGATCCCGGCTGTCCACGCCTCACGCCCGACCTGCCACAAGCCCACGTCGCGCGAGCTTCTGATCGGAGCGCTCTGCCGCGCGCTCGATGCTGCCTGCTAAGCTTGATCGCCATCGGTTTCGGCGCGCACCGCCGCGTATATAGCGAGCGCGTTGGCGAACTCATCGATACTGGCGATGCTGGCTCTGTCCATCGGCGTGCCGATCACCGCGAAAGCTTCGCCCATCGCTCTGATGAGTCCTGTCGGGCTGCTCGCTCGTCATGTGGCCTCCATTACCCGGAGCCGGGACGGAACAGGAGCGTCCCGGCCTCGACCGGTCGTTGCGCAGCCGATCTCCACGGCGTTCTTCCCGGCGCGCTTGACCGCGTACATGAGCTGATCGACCGCGTGCATCAACGAGGGCTCGTCGCGCGGGGTATCAGGCTGAATCAGCAGCGCGCCCATGCTGCACGTTACTGGATGAGGCGTGCCGGCTAGAACCGATGACAGGCGCTTGTGGAGCACGCGGGCGAAATACACCCCTTCCTGGGCCGAATGAACGGGAAGCAGAAAAGCGAACTCGTCGCCGCCGATCCGCCCGAAATCATCCTCCCACCGGACGATCCCCCGCGCGCCCTGCGCAAAGGCGCGCAGCACCTCATCGCCGGCAACATGGCCGTGGCGGTTGTTGATGCCCTTGAAGTCGTCGAGATCAAGGATCGCGAGCAGGAAGGATTGCCGGGCAGGCACCGCTAGATCGAGACGATGGACCACGCGCTCGCGGAACGTCTCCTTGTTGAGCGCATCGGTCATGCGGTCGCGCGCCGCCAAGTGGTGCTCTCGGTCGAAAGACCGGCGGAAGCTGAGAACAATGGCGGCGACGATAACATAGGTGACGGCACGCACGGCCATCCTTGCCCCTAGCAGGGCGGGAGAGAGCCTGGGCAGCTCGGCGACATGCGGCACGACGGCGAGGACGGCCGCGACGATCGCCACCAAATAGCCAGCGCGGCTTCCTAGCGCCCAGCAGGCGGCGCAGACGATCGGAATATAGAGCGGCGCGAGACCTATTCGGGGAAAATGTGCGTCCGCCAGCGCCAGCGCCGTGACGCTGAGGAGAATCGCGAACCAGGCGCGTTCGCGCGGCAAGGAATGAAGATGATCGGCGAGGCGGCCGACAGGCAGATGGCTATTCACGCATGTCCTACTCGGTCAAAAGGTTCTCCAAGCTCATTCCCGCCCCAAGTGTTCCTGTGCAGCCGGCGGCACGCCCCATTTCGGAGACGTGCCGGCCACTGAACCGGGTGTTGGAAACCTGAAACACGTCAGGCGCGGACGCCTTTGGCCGGGTGGCTTGGACATGCGCGCCCGCCACCCGGTCGATGAAGCTCGACCGGCTCGTGTTTCAGGAGGTTTCCACGCCTCCACCCGCGTCTCCGCAGGTGCGCGCACGCTACCGGCAAACTGTTAAGAAAAGCAACAAGCCAACCGGCACACCGGGGTTCAGCCGATCTTGACGCCCCGCCAGTCCCGCTTTTTCCGCAGGCGGACGGGCAGCTTGGCCTCTGGCGAGGGTGTATCGCGGCCAGTCCTGTCGGCCAGCAGCGGCGTTGATCGCTCATCGATCAGGGCGCGCAGCCGGGTCCGCCCGCGAGCGACACGGCTCTTGAACGTTCCTGTAGCAATGCCGAGCTGCGCCGCTCCGTCCTCGACGGACACGCCCTGGCTCGCCAACAGCACCGCCTCGCGCTGGTGGGGCGGGAGTTCGCTGAGCGCCCAATCCGTATCGCGCAGCCAGATGGCAAGACTCTGGGTCTCGCCCACGTTCAGCATCCGGTCGCGCGCATCCTCGGGCAGATCGGCATGGAAACGCGCGCGGCGGCGACCGGTGAGGAAACTGTTCTTCATTATGGTCCGAGCCCAAGCGGCGAGGCTCGTTCCGGCCGCGAAGCTGGCGCGCGCGGCCCAACAGCGCAGCATGGTGTCCTGCAAGAGATCGTCGGCATCGGCACCGCCTCCGGTCAGCCGCCGGGCATAGGCGCTGAGCGCGGCCGCCTGTGCAATCAGCGCAGCTCCAAAGTCATCGTCGGGCATGGCGATCGGTGACGGAACGCGGGCAGGCGCGGTGGGCGGCATCTCATTCTCCGGGCAGGCTTCTCCTGCCCTCAAGTGATATAGGCCGCGCAAGCCGCCGATGTTGCCGGGCCGACCTCTTCGCACCCCGCTTCGTCCCGTCTCGGTCGATCAGGGCTGCATCCGTGCTATAGGAGGGCATAGCGTGAATAGTACGCCAGACAACGCTAGGGGCGAACAATCAACGAACATTTATGCGGCGCAGCTATCTTTTGGCAGGTTGAGCGTCTTACGTTCTGCAGACGCTGCAACTTTATCCCATAGAAAGTTACCTGAGAAGGCAATGTGGCGACCGGTGCCTATCGCGCCAAGGCGACAACCGTCGATGCTCTTGCTGACACTCTCTATGGTTCCGGCCTGTGTCCTGCGATCCGTGAAGAGACATTGTTGTGCGCTACTGCGACAAGGGCAGTCCGCTCATTGTGCAATGATAGAGTATCAAGCTGGACCTGACGGTAGTGTAAGCAAGAAAGTTCAACGATAGACTATATTGTATAACGTAGTTATACTGGCGTTCGATACCCTACAATGCCACAACATCTCCCAGGTTCGATTGGAGCAAGAGGTAGGTCAGGGCCGTCGCGATCTTGACAACGAACCCCGCCCCATTCATTAGAAGTGGAAGACTACGCCGCCCATGGGCCGCAGACTGTCAAAATCGTAGGTTTCCATCTGAAGGCGAATGCGAATGCCGCTATTACCGGTTACGCCGCCCAGACCGATATCCTTGGGTCCAACTTCGACGCCCACGCCATACACCCAGTCCTTTTGGTCGCTGTAGGCGCGCTTGCCATTAACCCACTGATATCCGGCAGAGGCAAACACCATTCCGCTCTCGCCGGCCCGCGCACCAATGCGGCCACGAACGCCATATTCCCAATCGATGTCGTTGAAGCCCTTGCTGGCGTTACCCTCCGCACCAACAAATACCGGACCCAAGGGAATGTTGACGCCTGCAATCCCGCTGATGAGCGCGCCGTTCATGCTACCGCCACGCGGCGAGCCGAATTCGCTATCTTTGTCGAAGGTGTGATACCCGCCAAGGACGCCAACATAAGGCTCGATGCCAAATGCATCAGTGCCGTCGGGAGCGGTCTCCTGTGCAGACGCAAGCGTAGGAACAAAGCAGCAGACAGCGGCAGCAAGGATCAAATTCTTCATGTATCTCTCTTCAAATTTGTTCGTACCGAAACTGTCGGTAAGTGACCTGCTAACCCCGAACGTCAAAGAGAGTTTCGACAAGTAACAACAAAATGGCAGAAGTGACAAAAATGCCACTTCTGCCATGATGGTGATCAAGCGAGAAGACCGTATTTCAGGTGTCCCGCATTGCTTAGGTCAGCGCGAGGCAACTGCCGCCGGCGTCAGCCCCTTGACCACGGTATAGCCGCTTTCGATCGTCGGCACTGCAAGGGTAGCAACCTGCTTCAGAGCCGGATCGCTGCCCTCCAGAGCGTAGCCCTTCTGCAGTGCCCACATCGACGGAGCTTCATCTGCCATCTGCGTCAGATAAAGATTGTCGAAATCGTCCTTGCTCTTCTTGAGCAAATCAATTGACGCAGCACGCTGCGACGAGAGAGCTAGCGTAGGCTTGGCGATTTTTCGATCCTTGTTGGAGAGGGCGGCAAAAAGCGAGTCCCGCTGTTTCTTTGCTTGATCATAGTCTGCCTTCGCGTAGGCCTTCACATCGGCACGCTCAGCCTTGCGCAGCGCAAGCTGCGAAGCTGCAATACGATAGTTGAGAGCATCAGCACTCAGCTTGACGTAGTCGGAAGCCGAGACCTGACGTTGGGGCTGGATCGAGAACACCGTGGTGGTTTCACCTGCGACGTTGGTCTGCGCGACGCCCGACATGGTCTGGGCATAGGCGACGGGGGACAGAAGGGCGGCAGCCAGAGCAGTGCCGATAAGATAGCGCATTGCATTCTCCACAAAGTTTGGTGAACGCATTACGCTGCTGCGCCGCTCTCGTTCCCGCCATTGATGAAGAAGGAAGGTCTGCAGAGAGTGCGTCAGTCATCCTTCGGCCAAATTTTCCCACGCCTTGAATAGCTTATTGTTCACAATATTATTGCCTCAAACAAAAAAATGGAGATCATATGAGCGCTTTGGAGGGCATAGCGTCGGGGGTGCGCCAGACAATGCTAAGGGCGAATAATCGGTGAATGTATAGAGGTTGAGATCAGACACCCATCTTGAGCCCGCCCTTCCTCTTCTCCCATGGTGTAGAGTTTGCGCATATGTCCGGTGTCGAACAAGGGCGCATCAGCGTTCGGGGCGGCTTCATCGATTGCGCATATGGAGAGCCGGATTTTACGCTCCTGCGCAAAGCTGCGTAGATCATCGATGATCGTCCTGTCCGCTTCGCCCAGCACGGTGGAAAGCGCACGCGACACAAGGCTCAAAGTGCGCGGTTTCGACACCTTGAACTTCGGCGCAAGTCGGCCATTATAGAGGATGTAGATCGCCCCTTGCGAACCGTCTGTCGGCGCATCGACCATCATGTCGCGTGGCAACAGGAAGAAGCCGCTGATCGTGCCGCCATCGACGTGAAGTTGAGGACATAGCGTGGAAGGTACGCCAAACGATGGAGTGGATGGCTCCCGCTCACCGGCTGAGGCAGACTGCCTCGGCTGAAGAGCGAGGAGACGGACGATGAGTGAGATTGTCACGATTGGGCTGGATATCGCGAAGTCGGTGTTCCAGGTCCATGGTGTAGACGCTGCGGGTCAGGTGGTTGTGACCCGGCAATTGAAGCGCGGACAGATGTTGAAGTTTTTCGCGGCATTGCCTCCGGTTCTGATCGGGATCGAAGCCTGCGGAACGGCGCATCACTGGGGTCGGCAGCTCCAGAACCTGGGCCACGACGTAAAACTCATCCCGCCGATCTACGTGAAACCTTACGTCAAGCGGCAGAAGAACGATGCCGCCGATGCCGAAGCGATTTGCGAGGCGGTGACGCGGCCGACAATGCGGTTCGTCGAAATCAAGTCAGTTGACCAGCAGGCTGGCGGCGTGCTGCACAAAACGCGGGCACTGCTGATCAAGCAGCGGACGATGATGTTCAATGCCGTGCGCAGCCATCTGGCCGAATTCGGTCTTGTGACGGGTACCGGCGTGGCGCAGGTGGTGCGCATGGTCGATCGGCTTGCGAAAGGGGACGAACTCGATCTTCCGGAACTGGCGCGCGAGACACTCGGCGTCTTAGCGCGCCACATTCAGGAATTGCAGGACAAGCTCACCGGGATCGATAAGCAGTTGACCCGCTGGCATTATCGCAACGACGTCAGCAACATCCTTGAAACCATCCCCGGCGTTGGTGTGATCACCGCCTCGGCGCTCGCATCGATGGTGACCAACGCGCAGAGCTTCAGGTCGGCCCGCCATTTCGCCGCCTGGCTTGGACTCGTGCCCCGGCAAAACTCGTCAGGTGGCAAGACCCGCCTGGGCAAGATTACCAAGGGCGGCAATCGCTACCTGCGACAATTGCTGGTCGTCGGTGCGACTTCAGTGCTGCGGCATGTCCGGGCGGGCAGCGTCAAAGGCTTTGAATGGGCCAAAGCCTTGCTTGATCGCCGTCCGCCCAAGGTCGTGGCCGTTGCTCTGGCCAACAAGATGGCGCGTATTGCATGGGTGGTGATGACGCGCGGCGTCGAGTATGAAAGAAAGGAATTGGCGATCGCAGCCTGATTGGCAGGCGATGGCAAAACAAGGTTGAGGTGTGAAGACCGACTGAAGGCAAGCCATTCGATCCACCGAGCTTCGGCAAACCTGCTTAGCGTACAGGACTTCGAGTCCGCGTAAACGATGAGGAGGCCAGGGCTGGCGGAATCCTTCAAGGCCAGCAGCCGTATAAAGGCTGCACATAAAGGCCGGACACGCGACTGCACTCGATATGGCATGTCAGAACGTCAGAAAATCGCACCGCAACGCGGGAGCCATCCACACGCAACGCTAAG